>CANQZE010000021.1 GCA_947628255.1 uncultured Clostridia bacterium
GACGGCACATATAGTCGATGAACATCATCGCCGCGAGTGAGTTTTTGACGGTGTTCGGGATCACCCAACCGTCGTACCAGATGTTGGAGAAGCGCTGTCTGCCCGTGATGGGATTGACGCCCGTGGGGCAGTAGTAGCCTAGGAAGTAGTCGTCCGTCTCCTCGTCGTAGCTCTCCTCGATCGCCCACAGCGCGTCGCCGCTCCACGCGAAGTCCGCATAGACCACCTCGTTGAGCATATCGTCCTTGCCGAAATCCACCTCATAGCCCGAGATGTGTTCGCGCTGTTCGGTGAGGATGGCTTCGGCGGCCTCGAGCATATCGTCGTCCGTGATGTTGATGATGTCCTGCGCGGAGGCGATATCCGCATACTTGTCGGGCAATTTGCCGTATTCGTACATATAGAACAGGGCGGCGGCGTAGGTGTCGCGCACGGAGTCCTTCATCAGGATCTTGTTTTCGAGCGTATCGTCCTGTTGCTCATTCCAAAGCACGCCCCAGCCGTAGGTCTCGAGGTCCTCTTCTGAGATGATCGCCTTGTTGTAGAGGATGCCGAGCGTCCCCCACATGTAGGGCACCATGTACTCCGTCATATCCAAAGTTTGGTCGCCGCTCTTCACTTTGCCGAATTGAGACTTGATGACGGACATAACGTCGGGTTCGATCGTGCCGTCTCCCTCGCCGAGACTGCTCATACTCTCAAGCGTTATGCCGTACTCCTCGAGTTTTGGCGCCAACGAATCGCGCAATTCCTTTTGATTTTTCAGCAAGCCCGCCGTCAACAGCTTCTCGATGGCGTACTCGGAAGGGCAGATCAAGTCCACTTTGGCGTCGCCCTTGAGGACCTTGGTCAGCATAGTCTCGTTGGTGTCGAATGTGGTGTAGGTGATGTCGAGCTTCCTGCCCGTCACGCTTTGATAGTATGCGGCAAAGTCGTCGAGGATGGGTTTCCGTCCCATCTCGTGATCGCCTCCGTCGATGTAGTCCTCCCAATTGTAGATGACAAGCGTATCGCCGCCCGAGGGAGTCGTCCCGTCGGCGTCCGCGGGATCGCATGCCGCAAGCAGAGGCACCAGCGCCACTATAAGCGCAAAAACCGCTATAAACAATTTGGAAATCCGCTTCATTATGCCTTTGCCTCCTTCGCTTTTTTCTTGCCGCGCGAGATCTTCACCGCGTTCACGGACAACAGCGCCGCGATTATGATGACAAAAATTATGCTGAATATCGCATACCAGAAAGGCTCGAGTCCTTGCACGCGCGCGTCCGAATAGATGTACGTCGAAAGCGTGTTGATGCCCGTCGCCGCTCCCTTGTTGATCTGCGTGATGATGAAATCGTCCATCGACATTATAAACGCCATCACAAAGCCCGACACGATGCCCGGCGAAATGTAGGGGATCATCACCTTCATCATCGCTTGGAAGGGGTTCGCGCCGAGGTCCAGCGCCGCCTCGTATGTGTTGGGATCCATCGATTCGAGCTTTGGCAGCACGCTTAGCACGACGTAGGGCGTGCAAAACGCGATGTGCGCGATGATAAGGCGCAGATATCCTTCGGGGAAGGCGAACGTCACAAAGAACACCATCAGCGACACCGCCATAACGATCTCGCTGTTGATTATGGGAAATTGGTTGACGTTTACGGCGAGAGCGCTTGCCTAGGTTAAATATGCCGATCGACGCGAACGTGCCCATCACAGTGGAAATCACGGACGCCACCGCCGCGATGAGGAAGGTGTTGCCTATGGCGGACCAAAGCTCGGGCGATTTGTCCGACTTGAATATCGCGATGTAGGCGTCAAAGGTGAAGCCGTTGTCAAAGTTGAAATTCGCGCTGTTGGAGAAGGAGTATACGACAAGCAGAATTATGGGCGCGTACAGAATCGCGAGGATGACAAGCAGATAAAACTTTTCAAAAAATGTTTTAATTTTCTTTACCATAATGACCTCCTCACGTTGTCGCTGTTGGTGTTGAATTTGTTCATAATGAGGTTGGACACAAGCACGAATGCCAGCATGACCAAGCTCATGATGGAGCCCACGCCGTACAGATTTTGCTCGAAACTCAGCTGTATGGAGTCGCCGAAGAGGAATATCTTGCCGTTTGAGAGCAGTTGGGATATGGCGAATGTCGAGATGGTCGGTATAAACACCATCGTGATCCCGCTGATGATGCCGCTCACGCTCAGCGGCAGGGTAGTCTTGAGAAATACGGTCGCCTTGTCGGCGCCGAGGTCCTGCGCCGCCTCATAATAGCTCTTGTCGATGCTCGATATCGTCGTGTGCAGAGGCATAATCATAAACGGCAGATAGTTGTACACCATCCCGAACAGCACCGTCCCCATCCCAAGCTCCACGTTGAGCGCGATGAAGATCGCCTTCGTGGCGAGCGTGCGGATGAGAAAGTTGATGAACATCGGCAACACATACAACAGCACGATCAACCTGCCGCTGTTCATTTTGGAGAGGATGTACGCCACGGGATAGCCCAACAGGAGGCATATCGCCGTCGTGATGATCCCAACAAGCAACGAGTTGCCAAGCACGATCGTACTCGCGGGAGAGGAGAAGAACGTCTCGAAATTGGCGAATGTCAGATGATTGTCGCTGTCGAGAAACGCGTTGACAAGGATAAGCACGAGCGGCACTATCACAAACAACAGCAAAAAAAGTATATACGGGAAACTGAATACCTTTTTTGTCAGTCTGAACTTTTTGAGGACAATTTTTTTCACTCTTCGCCCTCCTTGTCGTCGGTCTCGCTATCACCGTCCACGCCGTACTCGGCGATAAGCTCCTCGTCGCTGTCAAACTCGGGGACGGGGGAATTTTGCTCCTCGCGTATCGCTTCGCGCTCTTCCTCGGTAAGGGTCTCGTCGATGACGGTCTTTTGCTCCTCTTTGGCGTTCTCGTCGCGCACCTCGATGATGATCTTTTCGGGCGCGATCTTGATGCCCACGCGGTCGCCCTTGAGCCAATCGTCGTCGGTGTCCGCAAAGAAGATGAAGTGATCGTCCGTTGAGAGTATCGCTTGATAATAGTTGCCCTTGTATATCGACGACAGCACGGTCGCGCTTATGGTGCCGTCCTCCTCGTCGTCGGTGATCTCCACGTCGTCAAAGTCGACGGACGCCTTGACGGGCGTACCCTCGGGCAGATCCGTCACGCAATCGAAATCCGTCCCGCATATCTCGACGAGATTCTCGCCCGTGATGTAGGTGTCAATCTCGTTGATGATGCGCGTCTTGTGCATTATGTGCAAATCAAACGGCTTGATGTACAGCCCGACCGTACTGCCCACGGGGCAATTTTCGTTGGAATACGCCATAAGCTCGTTGCCCGCCGCGAGCGTCATCACTTGGAAATGATCGCCCTTGAACACCGACGAGATGACTTCCGCGGTGAGCAGGGAAGAGGGATCGTCCTTCGGCAATATTTTGAGATCTTCGGGACGGATGATGACGTCGATAGGCTCATTCTTTTTGAATCCGCTGTCCACGCACTTGAACACGGTGTCGCAAAACTCGACCTTGCAATCGTCGAGCATAGTGCCGGAAAGTATGGTGCTTTCGCCGATGAAGTCCGCGACAAAGGCGTTTGCGGGTTCGTCGTAAATCTTTTCGGGAGTGGCGATCTGCTGGATCTCGCCAAGGCGCATCACGATGATCTTGTCCGACATAGTCAGCGCCTCCTCCTGGTCGTGCGTGACGTAGATGAAGGTGATGCCGAGGCGCTTGTGCATATCCATAAGCTCAAGTTGCATATCCTTGCGCATTTTGAGGTCGAGCGCGCCGAGAGGTTCGTCGAGGAGAAGCACTTCCGGCTCGTTGACCAGCGCGCGGGCGATGGCAACTCTCTGTTGCTGTCCGCCCGAAAGAGAAGAGACGTTGCGATGGCCGTAGTCCTCGAGGTCCACCATCTTGAGCGCGTCGTTGACCTTCTTCTTTATCTCTTCTTTTGTGAATTTGCGGAAGAGTTGCACCGTCTCGCCCTTGCGGTTGACTTTTGTGCCGTTGGGAATGACCTTGAGCTTGAGTCCGAACGCGATGTTGCCAAACACGTTGAGGTGAGGGAAGGGGGCGTAGCGCTGAAAGACAGTGTTCAGAGGACGCTCGTGCGGGGGAGTGTTCGTGATGTCCTTGCCGTTGAAGATGATCTGTCCTTCGGTGGGCATTTCAAAGCCCGCGATCATACGCAAAGTTGTGGATTTGCCGCAGCCCGAAGGCCCCAGCAACGTCACAAATTCACCGCGCTTGATCGTGAGGCTCGCGTTTTTGACGGCGTATTTTCCGTCGTAGATCTTTGAGACGTTTCTCAGCTCGATAATGTTGTCGAGAGCTACCTTCTGCACCATTTCAGTGTCCCCTTTCAGATTATTTTTCGCGCCGCGAGGCACAGTTTCGATTTTTTGTTTTCTTTTATGTGATATACGATGTTTATCGCTTCAAATCGCAACGATAAACGTCTGTTTGCGTCAATTTCAGAACGTCGGCGGAGAGGCGATCCAAATGAGTGTCGCCTTTTGGGAAGTTCTGTTTTCTATGCGATGCACGCGCTCCGATGAGAAATAAAACACCTCGCCTTTTTTGACGTTGTATGCCGCTTGTCCAAGGTGCAACATCACGCTTCCCGAAAGCACATATCCGAATTCCTCGCCCTCGTGGGGGATGTCCTCTTCGAGGGAAGTGTGCGGCTCAAGCGTGACGCGGATGGGTTCCATCTCGTTTTTTTGCGCGTTGGGAACAAGCCATTCGATGAGGTATTTATCAGTGGATTTTTCGATGAAATCCTTGTCCGAAAAGACAACTTTGCTCTCCTTCTCGTCGCTGAAAAACTCCGCGGGAGTGGTGCCGAGCGCGTTGAGAATGTCCTCAAGCGTCGCGATCGAAGGCGACGTCAGCTCGTTTTCAAGCTGAGAGATGTAGCCCTTTGTCAGTTCGCAACGATCGGCAAGCTCCTCTTGAGTGAGGTCGTTTTTCAAACGCAATCTTTTGATTTTGATGCCAAGTTCCATAATTCGTCCTACAGCACGTATTGTATTTTTTGTTTACTTTGGCTAAACTTTTGCCTATGTTTAGCCAAATTTTATCCAAAGTTTACTTTGTTTCGCAATTATAATCAAAAAGTTTACAATTGCTAAACATATAGTGACGCAAAGCATTATAAACTTACCCGCTTGATATGTCAATCGTTTGCGCGCATATTTCGACAAAATATGAAAGTTTTTGTGTGACGATCAAAAAAAGAGCTGTCCGTTTCGCGGACAGCTCTCTGAATCTTTTTCTCACTCTTCGGCGAACTGCTCGACCAAAATGCCGGCTTCCGAGAAGAGTTGCATAGAGAACTCGTCGGGGTAGGGATATTTGTACACGACGCGTTTTATGCCGCTGTTGATGATGAGGCGGGTGCAGATGGTGCAGGGCTGGTGGGTGCAATACAGCGTTGCGCCCTCGACGGACACGCCGAGTTTTGCGGCTTGGCAGATGGCGTTTTGCTCCGCGTGGACGGCATAGCACATTTCCGCTCTCGTGCCGCTTGCGATGCCCAGCCTATCCCTCATACAATAGCCTTTTTCGCGGCAGGTGGTGATGCCTGCGGGCGCTCCGTTGTAGCCCGTTGTCAAAATGCGTTTGTCCTTGACGATGATCGCGCCGATGGCGCGGCCTTTTCTTGCGCAACTTGTCCAGCTTGAGACGAACTCCGCCATTTCCATAAATCTTTTGTCCCACTTATCCACTTCACACACCTCTTTTAATATGATAAAAATATAGTATCATAAAATCAGACAATATTCAACATCGGCGCAAAAATTGCTTTGTAAATTTTCAAAAAAATTTTTCATAATTTATTGACATTTGGCAATAGAAATATTAAACTGTTAGCAGTCAAGCACAAAGAGTGCTAAAACAAAGAAATTCTATAACGGAGGCATACAGTATGACAATCAAACCTTTGTTTGACAAGGTAGTCATCAAAGCAATCGAAGCAAGCGAGCGCACCGCAAGCGGCATCGTTCTTCCGGGCGCGGCAAAAGAGAGACCTCAACTTGCGAAAGTTCTTGCGGTCGGCCCCGGCGGCGAGCTTGACGGCAAGCAGATCAAGATGGTGGTCAAAGAGGGCGACACCGTGCTTTACAGCAAGTATTCGGGAAGCGAATTCAAACTTGACGGCGAGGAAGTCGTCATCGTGCGCCAATCCGACATATTGGCGATCGTTGAGTAAGGAGGCAGAATATGGCAAAGCAATTCAAATACGGAGACGAGGCAAGAAAGGCTCTCGAGGCGGGCGTTGACGCGCTTGCCAACACAGTCAAGATCACACTTGGTCCCAAGGGCAGGAACGTCGTTTTGGACAAGCCTTACGGCGCGCCGCTCGTCACAAACGACGGAGTGACCATCGCCAAGGACATCGTGCTTGAGGACGCCTTTGAAAATATGGGCGCTCAAATCATCCGCGAAGTCGCCACAAAGACCAACGACGTTGCGGGCGACGGCACCACGACGGCGTCCGTGCTTGCGCAGGCGATCGTGAAGGAAGGTCTCAAAAACGTTGCGGCGGGCGCAAATCCCATCGAGCTGAAGAGGGGCATTATGTTCGCTTCCGAAGTCGCCGTTGAGGAGCTGAAAAAGATCAGCAAGGACGTCGAGGACAAGACGGCGATCGCGCAAGTCGCGTCCATATCCGCGGGCGACGAGAGCGTGGGTCAGCTCATCTCCGACGCGATGGAGAAGGTCGGCAAGGACGGCGTCATCACCATCGAAGAGGGCAAGGCGATGACCACGGAGCTGACCGTTGTCGAAGGTATGCAATTCGATCGCGGCTATGTCTCTCCCTATCTCGTGACCAACACGGAGAAGATGTCCGCGGAACTTGACAATCCCGTCATTCTCATCACGGACAAGAAGATCAGCAACATTCAGGAGATATTGCCTCTTCTCGAGCAAGTTCTCAAAAACGGACTCAAACTCCTCATCATCTCGGACGACATCGAGGGCGAGGCGCTCACGACCATCATTGTCAACAAGCTCAAGGGCGTGTTCAACGTAGTGGCGGTCAAGGCTCCCGGCTTCGGCGACAGAAGGAAGGCATATCTTGAGGATATCGCAATCCTCACAGGCGGTACCTACATCTCGACGGACCTCGGCTATGAGCTGAAGGATGTGGAACTCGGTATGCTTGGCAGAGCGAAATCCGTCAAAGTCGACAAGGACAACACGACCATTGTCGGCGGCGCGGGCGATCCCGCCGAGATAGAGGCGAGAGTCGCGTCGTTGCGCGCGCAAGTCGCCGTCACGACGTCGGATTATGACAAGGAAAAGCTCAACGAGCGCATCGCAAAACTCGCGGGCGGCGTCGCGGTCATAGGCGTTGGCGCGGCGACCGAGGTCGAGATGAAAGAGAAGAAACTCCGCATCGAGGACGCTCTCAACGCGACTCGCGCGGCTGTGGAAGAGGGCATCGTCCCCGGCGGCGGCTCCGCTCTGCTCACGATCATCCCCGCAGTCAAAAAGGCTTGCGCAAAGCTGGACGGCGACGAGCTTACGGGCGCGAAGATAGTGCTCAAAGCGCTCGAATCTCCCGTCAGACAGATCGCCGCGAACGCGGGCATTGACGGAGGCATAGTCGCAAACACGATCCTGACGTCCAGAAAGCCCAACTTCGGCTATGACGCCGCGCACGACGCATATTGCGATATGGTCAAAGCGGGCATTCTCGACCCCACCAAGGTCACAAGAAGCGCGCTGCAAAACGCCGCGTCCGTCGCAAGCACTCTGCTCACCACGGAATGCCTCGTCACGGACATCAAGGAACCCGCTCCTGCGGCTCCCGCAGGCGGAATGGGCGGAGATATGTATTGATATCCCGCCGCAAAACAAAAATCAAAGCCTCTCCCGAGTTTGGGAGAGGCTTTTAACATCCGCCGTTTTTGCACTATATTGTGAGTGTGATCACAATTTCGGAAGTGTTTTCGTCGATCTCGATCTCTATTCTGTTTTCGACCTTCTTGTCCGCTATTCCCGCCAATATGATATATTCGCCATAGGGGATCTCGGTGAAGGTCACGCGGCCCGTGCTGTCCGTCGTGTCATCGTCATTGGTATTGTCGTCGTTTTTGCTGAGTATATTCACAATCGCACCTTTGACGATATTGCCGTTTTGATCCACCACTTTCACAACGATGTCTCTGAAATAGACATACGAAACTGTTTTCGAGACGGCGCTGTCCCTGACCGTGACCTTGTATGTGCCGATCGGGAAGATCGATTGCGAATCCTTTTGCGGGCCGTTGTCTTTGCCATTGAATAATTTGGGGATCTGCACTTCATAAGTTCCTTTGGGGAGGGAGAAGTGCGCCACGCCTTCTGCGTCTGTGGTTGCCGTGAACTGTTTCTTGCTCGAGCTGATGAGGTACACCGTCAAGCCTTCGGGCGCGTGTGTGCCGTCAGCGTACAGCACCTCGATCGCCACGTCTTGCGGAGCGTCCAATTTGGTGAGCGTGATCGTAAGATCGGGTTTATCCACCGTGACCGTGAATGTATAATCGTTATCATCTCTGTATTTCAAGTTGTCAAATTTCAAGCTGGCGGCATATCCGGCGACGGCGCCAGCGGGTGCGTCTTCCGCCAACACAGGGATGTCCGTTATGAAACTGACTTTGCCTTGAGCGTCCGTTGTCGCGGTGGAATTTGCCGCGTCGTTGATCGTCACAGTGACTCCCTCGACAGGAGCGATCTCGCCTTTGGAATCCTTGCCCAGCACGGTCACAGTGAAGATCATTTTGCCTTCGGGAACGTCGGGTTTTTCCGGGGTATCCGGATTGTCGGGATTATCGGGGTTATCCGGATTACTCGGGTTATCGGGATTATCCGGATTGTCGGGGTTATCGGGATTATCCGGATTGTCGGGGTTATCGGGATTGTCGGGATTATCGGGGTTATCGGGGTTTTCCGGGTTGTCTGGATCGTCTTCGCTTGGGATCTCCGCCTTAAACGAGACGGTGCCGGCATTTCCGCTGCCTGTGCCGATCTTGATATAATATGTCGTGTTCGCCTTGAACTGAACGTCGACGGACGTCTGCTCGCCGTAGATTTGCGCGATATAGAGGCTGCCGGTCGACGCCGTTTCCTTGCGCGAGTAGATCTCCAACCACAGGTCGTTTCCGATTGCGCTGAAGGCGTATTCTTCATCCTTCGACGGAGTGTATGCGACATAGAAAGGCTCGTCCCCCTTGACGTACAGATCGTTGAATTCGCCCTCTATCGTGGTCGCGATGAAGGGGACGTTGAGCGTGCCTTTGCCTTCCGTCCACGGATAGGTGTGCGTGCTGTCGTAGATCTCGTCGTCGAAGTCGCCGCCCTTTGTGATCGTGAGCGTATATTTCAAATTGCCTGTGCTTTGATCCACTCCGCACATCAGCAGATAGGATTTGCCCGCTTCGAGGGTGAGGACTCTCGCATTTGCCGCCTTCAGCGGGTCGTTGCCGAAGATCTCGCCCGTTATTTTTGCCGCGATGCCCGTCGCTTTGAAGGTGTAGTTGCCCGATTCTGAGGGAGTGAATTGATAGTAAGCGGAAGCGGATTCCGTCAGCGCGCCCTCTCCGCTGAGCAATGCGAGCGTCAGAGGGATATCGTTGACGCCAAGCGCGAGTTCGAGCGGCACTGTCTCTTCCTGTCCGTACAAATATCTCTGTGTGAATGTGGCGTCAAAGCGGGGCGCCTGTTTTGTGACGGTATTTGCGTAGATCTGTTCGTTTTTGAGGGGATAGTTCACCTCGAGGCCGTGTTGGAAGTTGCGCAAGACCACAGTGTATGCGTCGCCGGGCAGGTTGAAGATCGCGTCGCCGTTGTCGTCCGTCGTCGATGTTGCGGCAAGCGGAGTTTTATCCAGCTCGGATTGCTTGTCGTCCTTGAGGTTGCCGACATACATCTCCACGGTCACGCCGACGGCGGCGCCGTGTTCAAACATAACGTTGCCGTAGATGTCCAGCATATCGGGATATGCCGCATGCACCGTATATTTGGTGAGGGCTTTCACGCTCAGCTCGCAGGAGGGTTTTTCCTTTGTGAGCATAGCTTCGTCCGCGCCGAAACCTTCCTTGATTCCTGTGAGGAACGCGCTGTAGGCGTCGCCTTCGAGCTTAAAGCTGATTTTGCCGAGCTTTGCGGCGCTTTCGAAAGCGGTGTTGCCCTCGGAGTCCGCGACGACCAATTTCGCGCCTTCGAGGACGGACGCGTCGTCGCAGATTATCGTCACGGTAAACGTTGTCCCGTCGCCGTTATCCTTTTTTTCTTCATCGGGATCGCAACCCGCAAGCGCCAACGCCGTCGCGGCAAGGCAGAGCAAAAGCGCGATCGCCAAGGTTTTTTTGAGGAAATTCTTCATTTTGACCTCCAATTGCCGACCCATTTTTACGCTTCCGAAAGCGAGCCGGGAGCGGCACGGATATTATTTATAATTATGACATACATATGCGATATTTGCAAGAGATTGCAAAAATATTCGAAATTTTTGCATAGTTTTTAATAAAAATGTGTTTACAATGCTTAAAATTGCATAATTATTCATTTTTATGCATAATAATTTTTTGAATGGCGTCAAAAGCGGGATTTGCTTCTGTACAGAGGATTTTTTCAGGCGGCGAGCCTACCTGGCGGCGGAGGGGGAAGATTAAAAGTAAAAATTTCTCAGTCGAATTTTTGGCAAACGCTTTACAGTTTGCGGAATCATAATGTATATTATAATAAATAAAAATGTTCATAGAAGGATAAGTTATAGCTATGAAGAAAATGAAAAAACTTTCCGTCATTTTGATAGCGCTCGTGCTGATACTCTCCGCGTTGGTGCTTGTCGCCTGCAACAAGAG
Organism: uncultured Clostridia bacterium; assembly: GCA_947628255.1. Taxonomy (GTDB): domain Bacteria; phylum Bacillota; class Clostridia; order Christensenellales; family CAG-917; genus CAG-475. Next base: position 10,866 of record CANQZE010000021.1, read on the forward strand.
CGTGAAACTCTCGTTTATGGACGGCGACGCGACCGTTGACTCATTGGAAGTCAAAGGCGGGTCCGAAGTCGAGTTGCCCACGCTTTCAAACAAGACCGTCGACGGGCAGGTCTATGTTTTTGAGGGTTGGAGTTCGAATTCCGACGCTTCGGGAGAGCTGTTGAGGGGCAAGACGACCGCTCCCAAATCCAACGCGACCTATTATGCAAAGTGGAGCATCGGACACAAACTCACGTTTGTTGCGGACGGCGACGTGCTTGACTCAAACGGCGCCAAAGTCGGCGCGGATTTTGCGCTCTATCTGTATGAGGGCGCGCCCATCCTCGATTTTGTCAAGGACTACACCGCCACCCACACTGAGGGCCGCGCATTCGGAGCTTGGTTTATCGGCGACTCGCGCGTGGGCGAAAGCACGACGATGCCGGGCGAAGACGTCACCGTGACCGCGCACTATCAAGTGAACTACACGGTCAGATATTTCCTGCAAAATCAAGACTCGACCTACACCGAGGATCTTTCTCTCAAGACGGTCAAGACGGGTACGGCGGGCGACGTTGCCGGCGCGGACGGGCAGGAGATCGCGGGCTATATGTACTATCCCGATCACGAGGACGCCGTCACGAGGATAGTGCTTGCCGACATCGATTCTTTCAACGAACTCAGATGCTACTATGACATCGACGGCTATCACGTGCGCTACCGTGCGAACGCGCCGTCGGGGACTGTCGCGACGGGGACTATGTCGGAGTCTATCCTCTCTGCGGACAAAATTTCGGACGTCAAGGCGGCGGAGTGCGGATATGCCGTGGAGGGCTATCGTTTCCTCGGATGGGGCGAGAGCGCGGGCAGTAAGACCGTCAAATACCGTCCCGGCAACGCGCTGACCATCTCTTCGAAGAGATACAATCTCTATGCGATATGGGATCAAGGCTATGCGGACGCGATCGGCGGCGGGGACTATCTCTTTTTCCATGCCGACGAGCCGACCTCGATCTATTTGCAACGCAAAGGCATTGAGGAAAAGAAGGGCGACTACGATCCGAACACTCAGATCTTCAGCTTCAAAGAGGGGACAAAGACCATTCTGTCGGGCAAGATAACTGGCCACAGCTTCTATTATTTCAACTCGACGATGTTCGCGACCTACAAGTCCGACACGGGCAAAGAGACTCTCACCGTTGGCGAGGAGTACAAGGCGACTTTCTCGGACGGGACGGAGCATCAAGGCACAATGGAGTACGATCCCGATTGGGGCTATTATGTGTTCAACGGCGCGAACGACTTCGTCAGACGTTTCGTGTTCTTAAGCGACGACGAGGGCAACATCGTGTTCAAGTTGCAGGATATGGAACTCGCGGGCTACTATGCCACCGAGAAGGGCTATCCCGTCATCTATCTTGACGGACTCGGCAGTTTCAGATATTATTTCGATCCGGAGCATCCCGACTATGTCGATCAAGTGACGGGCGAAGGTCTGCTTGAGGCGTTCGGCATCTACTCGGTCAATGAGGACGGCTATTATTTCTGCGAGATGTACACGGGCGATATGGACATCCCCGACAATCACCGCGAAGATTTCCTCTTCCGTATGCTCGAGGGCAAAAAACCCGCAGCGGTCAGCGGATATGATTTGAAAGATACCGCAATCGAGCGCAGCACGCTCTATGGTCAACTCTCCACCGAGCTGTATCTTGACGGATTCGGCGGCGGAGTCTACACGCCCGAAGGCGGCGAGCCGAAGCAAGGCACCTACAAAACTCTTCACAATTGGTGGATGACGGAGGACACACGCACAACTTTGCAGGCTTGGCTCATCAACTTTGCGTATGATGGCGCGACAGAGGACATCTATTTTGCGATAATGCAAGACAACTACGGCACTGTCACCGCCGCGCTCTTCGGCACGGCGACGAAGGATCTCGGCGGGCTTGCCATCTTTGACGGCGCGATCACGATCGCGGGCGAAAACTACAGCGACGCGTTCATTATGTACATCGTCGGCGGCCACGACGTCACAATGATCATGGTGAAGATCGACGAGGGCGACCTCTCCACAGGCGAGACGGTCAGCATTTACGCGCCTATGTATTCCGGCACCGTCACCTATGACGCCGCGACAAAAGTCTATCACTATGAGGACACAAACATCAGCGGCGCGCAGATGAATTTCAAACTCAAAGCCGACGGCAAGGCGGAATATTTGGCAGAGGGCGGCGGCGGAACGCTCGAGACTCAGCAGATCGCTCCCGGTCTCACGATCGACCCCAACACCAGCACCGCCACCTACACCGAAGGCGGCAAGACCTACAACGACGTCCACTACACCTATTCTCACAGCGAGATCCTCGAGTTCTACACATTCGACATCAGCGAGACTCAAAAGCTGTACTACTATCGCGACGTCATCAACAATGCGAATGACTTTGTCAAGATCTCCGCGAACAGGCTTCTCAACTACAGCTATTACAGCGAGGATCTTGCCAACGCCTATCCCGCAAGACTGTTGCTCGCGGAAGGCTCCGACAACGCCTATCTCGCCATTCCTATGGCGATCGGCGAGGCGTCCTTTGTGGGCTTCGGCAAGTATGAGAAGGTCGGCGCGACCGAATATCACTA
>CANQZE010000022.1 GCA_947628255.1 uncultured Clostridia bacterium
GAAGGAAGCGAGTCTTGCGGCTTCCTCTTCGGAGATGGAATTGCCGTAACGATCGAGATAAACGGGTTTTTCGATCTCGACGATTTTTTCGACCTCGACGCGACGCTCCACAGGGACCTCGACGGGGATCTCGACCCGCTTTTCGACGGGAACTTCGACCACTCGCTCAATCTCCACGACCTTTTCGACGGGGACTTCCTTGACGATCTCTTTCTCCACGACGCGCTCTACGGGAACTTCGACGACCTTGTCCTTGTAGACGATCTCGGGCTTTTGATCCGAATCGCGCTTGGAATATGGGCGAAGCTCGGACGCGTCAAAGGGAAGGGGATTTGTGAAATCAAACTCCTTTTCGCTGACAAGTTTGTCGAGGATTGTGCGCGAATACTCATATTCGCTACGCTCTTTTTTGAGGTAGTCTCTGCCTGCTTGCGTCAGCTTGTAGTATCTTCTTTGACCGCCGCCCGTGTCGTCCGGACTGCCGTCGTACGAGGAAACAAGCCCCTGTTTTTCAAGGCGCTTGAGCTGATTGTAGAGCGTGGCTTGCTTGAGGGTGTATTGCCCAGTGCTTCTGTCCTCGATCTCTTTGAGGATCTCATAGCCATACTTGTCGTTTTCGACAAGGCATCCCAAGATGATCGTGATGACGTTGCCGCGGATGAGATCGCTGTTGACGGATGAGATATCCATATGTTTGCTCCAATTTGAGTTTATAAATATTTTAGCAAACTATTATCGATAAGTCAATATTTTATAATACTTAATATACAATATCTTGCGGCGTTACGGGACGAATATGCCTTAATAGTGCGGATTTTGTCATATCAAGATCTGTTGTCGCGCAGGCGGACGACGCTTGCGGCGATCTTGCGATGGTCCTCTTCGATGGCGGCATAGTGCTTTTTGGTGGTGTTGACGTCTCTGTGTCCGAGGACGTCGGCAACCATATAGATGTCTCCCGTCGCGCGGTAGAGATTTGTGCCGAATGTGCTGCGCAATTTGTGCGGAGAGATCTTTTTGAGAGGAGCGGCGCTACCCGCGTATTTCTTCACGAGATTTTCAACGGCGCGCACGGATATCCTCGAGACCTGCAGGGAGAGGAACAGGGCGTCACGATCGGGAATGCTGATCTTTTCGCAACGGTCTATGAGCGCTTTGCGTTCGCCCTCGATGTAGGTTTGCAGCGCCTCGGCAACTTCGTCTCCGAAATAGAGTATGGCGCGGTTGCCGCCCTTGCGCGTGACCGTAAAGGCGTCCGTCTCAAAGTCGATATCGTTGAGGTTGAGTCCCACGCACTCGCTGACGCGGATGCCCGTGCCGAGGAGCAGGGTGAGGATCGCAACGTCTCTTGCGCGCGTATTGCGCTGAATTTTGCGTTGATGATCGCTCATCCCCATACCCGTCTCGGCGGCGTCGAGAATGCGCTCCACCTCGCGAGGCTCGAGACGAATGATGTCCTTGTCGTGCTGTTTGGGCATAGTGAGTTTTGCGGCGATGTTGGACGGAATGCGGTCGTGATTGAAATAATATTTGAAAAACGTGCGCACAGTTGAGATCTTGCGCGATTTGCCGCGCTCGCCGTTGGTGTATTCCTTGCCGTCGAACTCATAATAGCTGAGATATTCCATATAGGATTCCAGATTGATGAGCGTGATTTTGCTCAGGTCGTCCACTGTGAAGTCCGACATAGCGTCGTAATCCTTGAAAGCGCGCACATTGTTGAGCAGATAGTCAAAAAATATGCGCAGATCGTAGGCGTAATTGAGCCGCGTGAGAACGGTTGTCTGAGTTTCTATGCCCACAAAAAACTCGTCGCAAAAATCGGGAAGCCGATCCCGAACCTCGCGCAGACGTTTTGTGAGGATCTTGTCTCTTTCGCTGAAATAATTTGCCATTTTGAAATTTCCCCTTATATGTTTTCGAGTCCATTATAAATATCTATTCGTAAAATGTAAAGAGTTTTTTTGACAATTTTTCAGAAAATAATCCTGTTTACAGGATTATTCGTTTTCAAAATTTTTTATGAAAAAATTTTGCGAATAGTTGTTTGAGAAAAAAATTTTTGATCTATCGTGATTTTGCAAGGCAGGTATTTTTATATTATCATAGCAAGTTTGATCATCTATACTAGGGGATCTTTCGACTTCGCTCAAGATGACGCTTATTTATCGTTGTCATTCCGAACTTGTCGAGGAATCCCCAAAATATATGCATACTATCTTCTCGCAATGGTATTTTTGGACGGTTATCAAATTATATGGTGCGCGCTGTGCGTCAGGGTCGGCAGTCGCAACAAAATCACTCTTTCCACATCCGTTGACATTTTATTTCGGTAATGCTATTATAAAAGCACCACAAATTCGTAATAATTTACATGCCGCACTTAGTTAGGTAACAAGTGCATTTCTTGTTGTGCGGTCATGTATGATTGCGGATTTGTGGTGAATCTGAAAGAATGCACTTGTTATATTTATGACTTAGCGCGTTCTTTCGGGCGCGCCTTTTGTTTTTTGTACAGACATATTCGACGCATTAAACAGACGAATTGCCTTTTGGACGGACGCGCGCAACTCTCGTATCAAATTGCGTAATATGCGCATAAGGAGGATCAACAAATTGGGACAAAGTTTTTTAAGATCGCTTTGATAGCGGTCTTGGTGGTCGTGCTTGCAAGCGTTTTTGCAGCGTGCGGAGAGAAAGAGACAGGCAAAAACAACAGCACAAACGGCAACGGCGGCACAACAGGGGACGGCATTATGATAAACGGCATTCCGACCGAAGAGGAACTGGAAGCATGCATTGCGTTTGTGTATAACACCACGCGCGAGAAGGATAATAAGACCTCGATCCAACTGTATAAATATCACGATTGGACTTACGAGAATGATCTTGCTGTTTTGAGAGGCCTTGACAATCAATTTTTTATAACGACAAGCAATTACGATCGCTCCAACAATTCGTGGGAAATTAAAAATCTGTACATTTATACATATAAAGACGCCGAATCGGCTGAAAAGGCGATGATAGACAGATTTGAACAATCGGGAGAAGAGGAAGCTTACGTTCGCGACGGTAAACAGCTTTACTCAATGGTCTTAACCAATGAAACCGATTACACTTATTTTGAACAATCGCTTGATAAAATTAAGGCGTTTTATAAAGAAGTAATGGCTTCAAAATTATCCGCCGGAGCTATGTCAGACGAAAGATATGAATTTATAAAAGATACTTTCATGCAATATACAGACAAAGAAGTGTTATATGACGAAAACATAAATAACATCGCCATTATCTATGAGAGTAGCAGCGAAGACCCCAAAGAAAACACTTTTTTATGTTCCTTGTTGCATAACGGTACAAATGCCGAAACACGTATATATTGCTCCAATTATACCGACACACTAAATGATTTGAGGGAAGATCTCCCGAAATTGTCGGAACTTTATACATCGGACAGTTATATCGACTTCGACAAAGAAGAGGGATATGTTTTTGCAAAGCTGACCGATAAGGTGAAAGACGATAGCGGAATAGAGTAATAGGTTTTGACTTTTGTACGCAAATTCAAAAACGCGAATGTAGCGATGAAAGAGCCGCATTCGCGCTTTTTGCTTGGAGTGCAGGGGAGAAGTAACTTGCCGTGTGGGCGCGTAAGCATAAAGCCTAATCTTGTATGTCTTGCTTGAATTGTTTGAGGATCTTCGCCTCGATGCGGCTGACCTGAACCTGACTTACGCCAAGTTCGCGGGCGACTTCGCTTTGAGTCTTGTCGCGGAAATAGCGCAGAATGATTATCTTCTTTTCGCGTTCGGGAAGGGAAGAGATCAGCTCCTTGAGCATCATTTCGTCCAGATTTTCGTCGGGAGAGGGATCGCCCTGTATGCGATCTCCCAGAGGAGTGCCGTCGTCGTCGCCCGCCGTGTCGGAAAGCGAGACAAGATAGTGAGTCGTGTCCAGCGCGAACACGATATCCTGCGCCTCCACCTCGAAGTGTTTGGCAAGTTCGTCGACGTCGGGTTCGGGTCGTCCCGACTTCAGCTCCTCGTCGATGTAGCGGCTTATCTTTGTGGAGAGAGTTTTTGCCCATCTGGACACCTTCACGGCGCCGTCGTCGCGCAAAAATCGCTTGATCTCGCCGCTTATCATAGGCACCGCGTATGTGGAAAAGCGCACGCCGAATGACTCGTCGAAGTTGGACATCGCCTTGACAAATCCCATCGAGCCGAGTTGCATCAGATCGTCGTATTCCAGCCGCCCCTTGAAGCGCTTCACGATGGATTTGATCAACGGGATATTTTCGGATATCAATCTCTCCTTGGCGCTCTCGTCTCCTGCCTTTGCGGAGGAGAGCAGGGCGAGGGTTTCCTCGTGGGTCAACATGATCTGAACACCTTTTTCATCGTGACCGTCGTCCCTTCGCTGACTTTGGACGTCACGCACATACTGTCCGTGAAGGTCTGTATGATCGTGAAGCCCATACCGCTGCGCTCATCGTCTCGGGAGGTGGTGAAAAACGGTTCGAGAGCCTCGTCAAGATTCTCAATACCTTTGCCGTAATCTTCGACGACGACAGTGACTTCGCGCGAGGCGTCGTCCGCTTCGCAGTGCAATTTGACAAGACCGACCTCATTCGGATAGGCGTGGACTATCGCGTTTGTCACGGCTTCGCTCACGGCGGTTTTCAAATCGTTTATCTCCTCAACGGTGGGCGAACATACGATCGCAAACGACGCAACGACGCTTCTCGCAAACGCCTCGTTCCTGCCGTCCGAGGGCATTGTCAGATCAAAAAAATTCTTCATACTTTCTCCTTATTCCACAATGGGTACAAACGAATATATTCCGCTCGTTCTGAAAACTTTGTCGGCTTGAGGCGGGACGTTTTTGAGCAATAACTCGGCTCGTTTGGCGCGCAATTTGTTGTATCTGCCCAGCAAAAATCCAAGCCCCGTGCTGTCCACAAAGGTCACTTTTTGCATATCGAGAGTCATACTTTTCAGGTTGTATTTTTCAATCAGCCTGTCGATATCCGCTCGGATGGCGCGCACGCCGAACTCGTCGATATCGCCTTTAAGTTTGACGAGGATATCACTGCCGACGATCTTAAATTCAAGCTCCATAGCTTCCTCCGTGCATAGGATAAAAAATGTTCAGCGCAAAAATTTCACATACATTGTCAAAAAAGCGCGAGTTGTGGCAATCAAGGAGACAAATGCGAAACGCAATTTTGAGCGGGAGCGCGTGTAAGCGCAGATGTGCAGGCGACGTATGCGCGCTCGCGTCAAGCAAAGCATTTAGATCCCGCCCCTCCACACGCACGTGGAAAGGCGACGTATGCGCGCCTGCGCCAAGCAAAGCAGGGGATACAATGCGGCTTTTGCAACGTACATCAAACGGTGCTCTTTGTTCACGACGGAAACTGAGGTAAATATAAAAAAATTCTCAAAATCCACTTCAAAAATCATTGACAATGTTATTTTTTTATTGTATATTGTTACAGTCGTCAGCAAGCGATGCTACGGGGTGTAGCGCAGTTTGGTAGCGCATCTGCTTTGGGAGCAGAGGGTCGGGAGTTCAAATCTCTTCACCCCGACCATAAACTTCCTTGCAGCGGCAGACGAAGCCTATTTGGGAAGATTTCGGGCCTTTAGCTCAGTTGGTTAGAGCAGTCGGCTCATAACCGATCGGTCCGGGGTTCGAGTCCCTGAAGGCCCACCAAAATCCAAATCTTGGCCCGGTAGTACAGTTGGTTAGTACGCCAGCCTGTCACGCTGGAGGTCAGGGGTTCGAGCCCCCTCCGGGTCGCCAATATGTGGCAGTGACAATTGTCACTGCCACATATCAAAAAACAGGTTTTTCAGCTCAATGCCCGAAAAACCGACATTAGCCTCGGTAGCTCAGGTGGTAGAGCAAGGGACTGAAAATCCCTGTGTCGGTGGTTCGAGTCCGCCCCGAGGCACCATGATCGCTGGTGTAGCTCAACAGGCAGAGCAACTGATTTGTAATCAGTAGGTTGTTGGTTCGATTCCGATCACCAGCTCCACAACGATGTCAATTGCCGAAATCTTACAGTAGGCAAGCGATATAAAGGGTAGGTTCCCGAGCGGCCAAAGGGAGCAGACTGTAAATCTGCCGTCAGCGACTTCGGTGGTTCGAATCCACCCCTGCCCACCAAGAGAAACCTAAAACGAACCACAATTTATGTGTGAAGCGTTTTGGGTTTTTCTTTATGCTTTTTTTCGTATAAACAGTCCTCGCTCTTTTCCGCAAAAGGCTCTTGTATGGAAGTTGATGCGTGTTAAGCTGTTTCCTAAGCAAACTACGCCACGGGCGTGTATCGTTGCTTATTTGCTTTTACAAGGTCAAATATCATCAATTGCAAAGCGCGCAGACCGAGACGAATTTGAATAACGCTTTTTGTTGGACATCAAAAAGGCTCCGCAGTATGAATATGATACGGCGGAGCTTTTGAAAAAGCGATAAAGCGCGCTCTGCGCCATTTGGCAAATATGATTGCGCAACTGTTTTTATCTTTACTTTCAGGGTCGCTATGGTATAATTTGAATGATAAAAAGGCAAATAGCGGGGAATTGGAGAGTTTATGGAAAAGAGAAGATGCGATTTTAGTTTTGGGACGGGCAACCGCCGCATTTCGGAAAAGGATTTGCGCTACCACGATACGCGGTGGTGCAAGCCCGAACATCGCGACGGGGAACTTTTTGCAATGCTCGTGCTTGAGGGAATGCAGGCGGGCGTAAGCTGGAATCTGATTTTGGACAAAGAGGAAAACTTTCGCAGGGCGTTTGACGGTTTCGATCCTGACGTTGTCGCGGGCTACGGCGAGGATAAAATAGAGGCGCTTATGCGCGACGCGGGTATCATCCGCAATAGGAGGAAGATCGAGGCGGCGATCTCAAACGCAAAGGCGTTTGCCAAAGTGCAGGCGGAGTTTGGGACTTTCGACAAATTTATTTGGAGTTTCACAGACGGCAAAGTTGTCGACCATCATCTCGCCGATCCAAAAGATATGCCCGCCAAGGACGCATTGTCCGAAAAAGTCAGCGCGGAACTCAAAAAGCGGGGCTTCAAATTTGCGGGACCTACGATAATATATTCATATTTGCAGGGCATTGGCATAATAAACGACCACTGCGAATATTGTGATTTTCGATGACGGCGAGAAATCCGCGGCAAATTGAGAAATATTACGGCAAATAGGCGTCGTGAGCGGCGTAATACCGTTGCTTTTTTTGTCGTAAGATGTTACAATAGCGCTGACAAACCCCCAAACGGAGATTTTATGGAAAACAAATTGATGACAAAATTGCAGCAAAATCACGAGCATTTCAAGGCGAAACACGAGGCGCTCGAACATCGCAGAGCGGCGCTTGTCGAGAAGTTGCGCAGCGAGCGCGCGGAGTTTGAGGCTCTGCTCAAGGAGAACACCGCCAAAGCGAAGCGCAAGGCAAAAAAGCTCAAAAAGAAGATGTCTTTCGATCTGCGCTACGGCTATGTGGAAGGCGGACACATCAAAAACGAGATATTGGGGATGCTCACGTTTTACAATTGGGGGCGTTCGCACAAGGTCAGGACCATCCGCCACATCAAGTTTGACGAGAGCGATCCGAACCTTTATCTCAACATCTATCAGCACAAAAAGCGCGATATGAACGTCAAGTCCAAAGTTTTCGTATATATTCACGGTGGCGGCTGGATCGGCGGTTGGCCGGAGTCGCGCGAGGCGTTCACGACGAAGGTCGCGGAGGCGGGATATTTTGTCGCGAGCCTGTACTATGGCGACGCGCCTCAATATTCGCATCCGAAGATGATCGAGAACATATATAAGGCGTTCGCGTGGCTCAAGGATCACGCCGAAGAATACAACATCGATATGGACAGCATATTTGTCGGCGGCGAGTCTGCGGGCGGGCATTTGAGCGCTATGGCGGGTTGCATCGCCACAAATCCCGAATATAACGCGATGTTCGATCTTGACGAGCGCTCCCGCCATCAAAGGATCGAGGGGCTTGTGCTCAATTGCGGCGTGTACGATATGGAGAAGGCGCTCGAGACGGGCTTCCACAACATCAACATCTACACCGAAGCGTTCTGCGGCGGCACGAAATTGCCCGAAATGCCCGAGGATTTCCGCAAGCAGGTGTCTCCCATCAATTGGGTCACGTCGGATTTCCCGCCGACCTATTGTATATCCGCGGAGAATGATAAACTTGCCGTGCTGACTTTCGATTTTGTGGACAAACTGTTCGATCTTGGCGTGTATGTCGACCACTATCACGCCGAAGGCAAACTTGCGGTGCACGCTTTCGCCGTGTCGCAGGGTTTCAAGATCTGCAAGATAGCAATGCAGGGAACGCGCGAATTTTTGAGCGGCTTGTGCAATGCGTTTGACAAGGATGTATCCGCCGAAGCAAACGCGTGACTGAGCGCCAAGCGATGAGCGCCTTTTGCGGATTGTTTCGAGAGCGGAAGCAAAAACAGAAATAAATCTCAAAACGGAGGAAGATTATGAAATATTGCTCAAATTGCGGAAAAGAGTTGGACGACAACGCGTCGTTTTGCTCGAGTTGCGGCGCTCCGTGCGGCGAGGTCAAAAAGCCCGGCACTCTGAAGGTGATCGCCGAGATATTTATGGTGCTGGGGTGCATAGCGTCGGGCTGGGCGCTCATCCCGCTGTGCTGGACGATTCCGATGACGGTCAAATATTTCAAGAGCGTCAAGGAAGGGCGCGACGTAAGCACGGGATTCAAAGTCTGCTCGCTGATCTTTGTCAATCTTATAGCGGGCATATTGATGCTCGTCGGCGACGATATGGATTGATGAATTTTGACGCTAATTTCTGAGGCTCCGCTTCGGCGGAGTTTTTTTATGTTTAACAATTTTCGGATTGGCAAAAATTTTGATATGGACAGGATGTTTGTCACCAATCTCGAGGATAAGGAAGTGCTGTATGAGAGCGCGCGGGACAGGGAAAACGTGCGAAGCGATCCGCGCTCGGCAAAAGACGGAGCGGACCTCGCGCTCAGCGGCGAAGGCGAGAGATGACTTTTGACATCCGATCGGGCAAAAACAGGTAGAATTATGATAGAGAGAAAAGAATATCAAGATTATGTGTCGCAAAATGCGCCTAAATCCCCTATGCTTCGCACGCTTGTCGCGGCGTTTCTCGTTGGCGGGATCATATGCTGCGTCGGCGAGGGGATCGGCGACATCATCAAGTTGATCTTCAAGGAGATGAGCGAAAAGGACGTCGCGACGTGGGAGAGCTGCGTGATGATCTTTTTGGGCAGCGTCCTGACGGCGTTGGGGCTTTACGACAAGCTCGGCCACTATGCGGGCGGAGGTTCGATCATTCCGATCACGGGGTTTGCGAATTCCGTCGTGTCGCCGGCGATGGAGTACAACCGCGAGGGCGTGTTTTTCGGGATCTGCGCCAAGATGTTTGTGATCGCGGGGCCTATCATCGTGTTTGGCGTGACGGTGAGCTTTCTCATCGGGTTTATAAGCTATTTTGTGGTGTGATATGAGAACTTTCCGACTGAAAAATCCTGTGTATATCAAAAGCGGCTTCACGATCGTGGGACCCAAGGAAGGCGACGGCAATTTCGGAGACTGCTTCGATATCGTGTTGCACGACGATCTGTGGTGCGAGAAGTCCTATGAGAAGTGCGAGAGCAAGTTACAGCGCGACGCGATCGCGGGAGCAATCAAAAAAGCGGGGCTTGAGCGCAACGATATCGACATTATGATGGGCGGCGATCTGCTCAACGAGTTGAGTTCGACAAGTCTTGCGGCTCGCAATTTTCCGTGCGCGTTTTTGGGACTGTACAATGCGTGTTCGACGTTTGGCGAGGCGATGATCGTCGGATCGATGCTCATTGACGGCGGATTTGCGAAAAACATCACTTGTTCGACATCCAGCCACTATTCGTCCGCGGAGCGGCAATATCGCTTTCCTCTCGAGCTTGGCAACCAGCGGCAACCGACGGCGCAATGGACGGTGACGGGCGCGGGATGTACTGTGCTGAGCGCCGAGGCTCCTTTACGAGAGAATTCGCGCGTGTACGAGGACGACATCGTCTCCGTTGACGAGGGAATGCAACTTGACGAAAAGGAACTGGAAAAGTACAAAAAGAGCATAGAAAAGCAGAAAAAAGTGATCAATATTGACAAATCGAACATCATAGAAGACAATTTCTCGCGGGAATACAACGACTATATGAAACCGTTGAGTCATTATGCCGTGGTGACGGGAGGCACGATTGGGCGCGTAATAGACCTAGGCATCGACGACGAAGCGAATATGGGAAGTTGTATGGCGCCTGCGGCGGCAGATACGATATTGACGCACCTGACCGAGAGCGGGATGGATCCGAGCGACTATGACGGGATATTCACGGGCGACCTCGGGCGCTTTGGCAAAGCCAACCTCGAATATCTGTTGAGCAGGGAAGGCATCACTTTGCCGACCTATTATATGGATACGGGAGCAAGCTATTTTACTCCCGAGCAAAAGACGTTTCAAGGCGGTAGCGGAGCGGGGTGCGTGAACACTGTGTTCAACAGTTACATTCTCAAGCGATTGCAACGGGGAGAACTGAAGCGCATACTTGTTGTGCCGACGGGCGCGCTGCTCAACAAGGACACTCCTTTGCAAAAAGAAACGATCCCGGGCATAGCTCACGCGTTTACTGTAGAGAGCAGAGAGTTTTGAAAGGATTCTAAATAAAGTTAAAATTGAGAATACTTTATCTTAAAATATAGGTGTAAAATCGGTGGTATATGGAAATTTTTTTGACTTATCTCAAAGTGTTTGCGGTGGGCGGGTTTGTGTGTATGCTTGGGCAGATACTCATAAACAAAACCAAGATATCGTCAGCGCGAATTCTCGTGCTGTACTTGCTCATCGGGGCGTTGCTCGAGGTGTGCGGTGCGTTTGAGCCTCTCAAAAAGTTTGCGGGATCGGGCGTGACGATCCCAATAATGGGTTTCGGCTCCAATCTTGCAAAGGGAGCAATGGAAGGCGCGGCGAAAAGCGGTATGTTGGGGGCGATCTCGGGAGGATTGAGCGCTGTCGCGGCGGGGCTTACGGTGGCTATCGTGTGCGGATTTGTGTTTGGACTTATCGCGCGATCGCGCTCAAAAAAGTTTTGAAATTTGTATGTTGCGCACGGCAATTTTCGTCGCGGACGGAGCGGAAATATTTCGCGCCGCCCGCGTTTTGCTTTTGAAGATATAAATTTTTGCATATTTATGCATAAAAAAGCACAATTATTTGCATAATATTTCTATTTCTGCTATTTTCAGCGGTTATTTTGACCGGTTGTCCTTGTTGATTTGCTCCGATTTTCGTGACGATTTGCCGCTTATGGGTTGAGATTGAGCATATCTGAGATGTCGTGCATACTCAGATATGTGTCGGGAACTTTGCCGACGATCACGTTTTCGCACACCAAAACTTCCGCTTTGATTCTAACGGTGGGTTCGTCGATGGGAGTGATGATATTGACGTCGGCATACACGTCGATGTAGATCTTGTGCGACGTTTGATTGATGCCCGCCGATTGGAAATATGACACAAAATCGCAATTTGCCGTCCCGATGGGCATTATTTTGATCGTCACGTCGGGGCCGAAGCCTGTCTACACAGCAAGTCCGGTGAACGTACCCACAGCGATGGATATGTCCTGCGCGCCGAGACTGTCCAGATTTGCCTGCGCAAGATTGGCGATCTCGCGCGCGATAGAGTTGATCTTGGGCGAGTTGGCTCGGATCATACTCACGTCGCCCGCGTCGTTGTAGGTCACCTCAAAAAGTTCGTCATAGGTCACGCCGTCGTTGATGACGCTTGTCGCCGCGATGTTCACAGCGTTTGTAGCGATCGCCCGCACCTGCGCCACGGACGTCCCCATCACCGTCGGAACGATATTTTTGCGGAAGTACACCGTGCAAAATATGAAAGCCGCGACAAAAATCAAGATGGCGATCACCACCCGCACCAGCTTGGGCTTCATATCCGCGATCTCGGCTCTCATACAATAACATATGTTTGCATTTTGAAAAACTTTCAATTGCCAACCGATTTGCGCTTTGATATAATATGTTTATGGAACAAATGGATCTTTTTGAAATTCAACACAATGAGGATCGCGTCGCGCCGCTTGCGGAACGTATGCGCCCGCGCACGCTGGACGAGTTTTTGGGACAGTCAAAGATCGTCGGGGAAGGCTCGTTGCTCAGGCGCGCCATTGCCGCCGACAAACTTGGCAGTTGTATCTTTTTCGGGCCTCCCGGCAGCGGAAAGACTACACTTGCAAATATCATCGCCGCCACGACAAACGCGCACTTTGTCAAGCTCAACGCCGTCACAAGCGGCGTCGCCGACGCAAAAAAAGTCATCGAAGAGGCAAAGGACAGGCTGAGAATGTACGGCAAGCGCACCTACCTGTTGCTTGACGAATGTCACCGTTGGAACAAGGCGCAATCCGACAGCGTGTTGCAGGCGATCGAGCAGGGTTATATCATATTTATCGGCTCCACCACGGAAAATCCCTTTGTATCTATGACGCGCGCGATCGTGTCGCGATGCAGGGTATTCAGCTTCTCACGCCTCTCAGACAAGGACATCGAGTTGGGTCTGCGCAGAGCCGTCGCGGACAAGGACCGCGGTCTTGGAAATATGAACGTCGAAGTCTCTGACAAGGCGATCTCACACATCGCGTGGGCAAGCGGGGGAGATCTGCGCACAGCTCTCAACGCGCTGGAACTTGCCGCGCTCACCACGTGATTCGCGTCACCGAGGCCGAGGCGGAACAGTCCATACAACAAAAATCTCTGAGCGTGACAGAGGATATGTATTACGATATGATATCCGCCTTCATCAAGAGTATGCGCGGCAGCGACTCGAGCGCTGCGCTGTATTGGGCGGAGCGGCTCATCGAAGCGGGATGCGATCCGTTGCTCATAGGACGGCGCATAATGATCCACGCTTGCGAGGATGTCGGAATGGCGGACCCGAACGCCATCGTCGTCGCGCAATCCTGCGTCGCCGCGTTTGAAAGGATAGGGCTTCCCGAAGGGAGAATACCGCTCGCCGAAGGGATAATATATGTGTCCGAAGCGCCGAAATCAAACAAAGTCGTCGAGGCGCTGTACGCCGCCGAGGACGCCGTCAAAAAGATAAAGCACGAGAGCGTGCCGCTGTATCTGCGCGATCCCAACTACAAGCCCGACGATGAGGTCGTGAGAGGCTACAAATATCCGCACGACTACGGCGGATGGGTCAAGCAACAGTATCTGCCCGACGAGCTTAAGGACGCAAAATTCTACGTTCCCACCGAAAACGGCTTTGAAAAAGAGATAAAGGCAAGACAGGAGAAGCGCAAATGAAGTTTGCGCTTCGTCCTTCCGCACAAAAATCGGCGAAATTTTGACAAATCGCTTGACAAGTACGGGGG
>CANQZE010000023.1 GCA_947628255.1 uncultured Clostridia bacterium
ACTACCCCACTACTCTACTTTTTGAAAATTAAATTCCTTAACAAACAAAAGTTCGTCCACAATATAAACAAATGTTCGAATTTAGAATATAAACAAACGTTCGGAATAGAGGGCAAGGCTTATCGCGCGCACTACATATAGAATTAGCACGAAATAAGCCCGAAAATGCCGTCGCTACGGCGTTTCGGTTATGTGTCGATAGGGGGTACGCGGTGTGCAACGCAAGCCATGTAGAGGCAATTAGAGGGCAATAACAAAATATAAGCACAACCTATTGATATTTCCGAATATATTAGAAATTGTTATACATAATAAAAATTAGATACCTTGACATTATGTCATATTTGGTGTATAATCGGTCCGTAGGACCGAAATTGAGCGAAACACGCAAAGGAGTGTTCAAAAGTCACAAAAAATGAACAAAATTCACAAAAATATGTGATTTTCAATCAATTGAGTGCTCTACGTCACAATTAGACTAATCGGTTAGTCACTATGCCGTGACCCCGCAAAGCGCGGGTAGCAAGGACCCGAAAAGTCAAAAAAATACCATTATAGGAGGACTCAAAATGAGTCAAGCAAACACCACAGAAACCCTCGAAACCGCCGTTGTGGCACGTGACCCCCTTTCTCTTTCGGCTATCACGCTAAGAGACGTCAATGACATAGCGGGGCTGACTGACGTTGTGCGTGGCGTCGTCGTCATCTCTGACAAGTCACAACTAGTTCACGCTCGGGCGTTGCGAAAAATCCGTGACTTGTTTATTACCGAAAAGGACAACGTCACAAAGCACAATAAGCTTCGTAAAAAGGGTGACCCCAAAATGGAATTCCACGGCATTTTGGGTTGCATGACCTACGTTGACTATGCGGGCAAATTCCTATCGTTGCCTAAGTCAACGGCGAATACGCTCGCGAATCTCGGGCGATTCATCGACGAAACGGGACTTCATACAATTCTGTATGGGCAATGGGGCGAGGCAGATTTTTCCTTCGCTCAGCTTCTCAAAATCTCGCCCCACGTCAAAGTAGAAGGAAATGAGCCTCTCGGCGTTGCATTCATGCGCGCATGTACTCTGAATGGCATCACTCCCACAGATACCGTTTCCCAAATCGTCGAAAAGCTGTCGGGAAAGGACATTTCAAACGATACCACAGTAACCGACAGTACATCGGAAGGCGAACAGTCGGCGCAAGACGAACAGTCGGAGCAAGGCGAACAGTCGGCGCAAGGCGAACAGTCGGCGCAAGTCGTGGAAAGCACAATCACCATGGCGAATACCGTATGGACGGCGATTATAGGTGCGCTGAAAACCGCTATCGAAACCGTTACAGAGGAAACGCTCCGTCATACGCTTGAATTTGCATGCGCGACAATCGCTAAAAAGATTCAGACAAAATAAGTCAAGCAAAACTGAATAGCAAGCGGGCGCATTCGCGCCCGCCCTATTTTGAACTATTTTAACTATTCGCAAAATCTGAGTTTTACGAATACTTTCCCGCCGACGAACGGCGAGCGCGTTCACTTTGTTAACACTAACAATAGTTATGGCACTAACAATAGTTAGAGAACTTCAACATGCTGAATTTTCAAATTATTGAATGCCTACCATATACATACGCGTGGCGATTTCGTGAAGAATTCAGATTCCGAATAGACTAACCGATTAGTCACAACTACTCACAATTTCATATTCAATACCCGCAACGCCCAAAAAGCAAGAGTTGGGTATAAAAATTGCGACTCAATTAAATTTTGGAGGAATATCATGAACAGAATTCACATTATCGGCAATCTCACCCGCAGCCCCGAGGAGCGCGAGACTAAAAACGGTGAAAAAGTGGTCGACTTCACCGTAGCAGAGAACCATGGAGCAAACAGAGCCGTAACGTACTTTGAGTGCGGAGCATTCGGCAAAACGGGGGAGGCATGCTATAAGTATCTCCGCAAAGGCGATAAGGTTTATGTGGAGGGAACGCTGGACCTTAACGTGTACAAGACGATGACAGGCGCAGCGGGTGCTGTCTTAAAAGTGAGCGTAAGGGCGGTAGAATTCCTTACCCCGAAGGGTGAGAAGAGCCAAGACCCCGACGAGCCGTTCTAACTCAGCAATCGAAGGGAGACTAATCGATTAGTCTCCCTTCAAATATTAAAAGGAGATTAAAGATGAGGGAATATAGCAATAGGCGCGAACTCATGAAAATGGTAGGACGTTGGTGTAAGAGGCTTCGCAGAGACAATCACGTTAAGCAACGGGAACTTGCGGAAGAGCTTGGATTAACCCAAGCTGGTATTTGCAGGTTTGAGCTCGGTCAATCCGATTCCGTCTACATTGCGTTCAAGTACATCGAACGCTTTTATCCTATGCTGTGGATGATGATGAACATATACTTCGAGGAGGAATAATATGTCAAAGAAGCAAGATAGAAGCGCCGCCGCAAAAAAAGGGTGGGAATCTCGTCGCAGGAGGGAGCGCGAAAATTATGAGTTTGCAATTCAGAAGATACAGTCAATCAAGCCAGACGACATAAGAACGCTAAGCAAAAGCGAACTTTTGGACATTGCGCAAAAGGGCGCAAGGGCTGTAAAATTTCGCGAGCAGGAATTCCGCAAGAAGTTCAGAGCAGAAACAGGGTCGCATAAAAAGTTTGATTTCAATCGAGAAAATTTTGATGTAAACGATGAAACAAGCATGGGTCGTTTGCGTCACGTTCTCAGAATGGAACAAAAATTCCTTGCAAGGCGAAACACTTACGATGAGTTCGTTGAACAGGCGAACGCCTTTGAGAGGAGAATTCGGGCGAGAGCAAATGCGGACGTATCGCATATGACGGGGGAGGAGATAGGCGAGCTTGAAAGCAGCCAAGAAGTCGAATTAACGCTTGCGGAGCAGATACGGTTGAGAAGCCGATTCTTTGACCTATACCAAAAAGCGCTTGAACTTCACTTCGGCGGAAGCGAGCCGTCAAAGGGCTCTCCAATTTACGCTCTTGTATCAGAAGCAATACTCGATAATCCCAATATGACTGAGCGCGACTTATTTAATCTTGTGGAGGGATGGTATGGCGCGGAGCGTGCAAGCAGGAACGAGCAGTCTCGTATCCAAGGAACTGATACTTCAAAGTTCATCAAAGTTTCCTTCGATAATAACCGCTGACAAATTTAAGCGTTGTATATCTGAATTTCCCCGCTACGGCACAATTCGTACTAACAAGCGCATAGACTACTACAATATCCCCGCATGTTTCGACATAGAGGTTTCGAGCTTCTATTCCGACGGCGAAAAGGTTGCAATCATGTATGAGTGGACTCTTGGCATAGGCGGCTACATAACGATTGGTCGAACATGGGACGAATTCATGAAGTTATATCGCGATATAGTCAAAATCTTCAATACCGACGAGACTAACCGATTAGTCATATACGTTCATAATCTTTCATATGAGTTTCAGTTTTTCCGTGAAAGATTCAAATGGCAAAAAGTGTTCTCAATGGAGGAACGCAAGCCAATACAAGCCCTAACTGAGGACGGCGTCGAATTTCGTTGTTCATATAAGCTATCGGGATATGGTCTCGCAAAACTATCGGACCAACTGATGAAGTACAAATGCAGAAAAATGGTAGGAGACCTCGACTATAACAAGGTTCGTCACAGCAAAACACCGTTGTCGGACGTCGAGCTCAGATATTGTTCAAACGATGTCTTGGTGGTGATGTGTTATATACAGGAGCTGATTGAGCGAGAGGGGGATATAACAAAAATTCCCCTCACGGGGACAGGCTTCGTCAGAAGATATTGTAGAAATGCTTGTATGTACGACAAGGAGGACAAGTTCAATAAGAAGTTCAAGAACTATCGCAAAATCATGCAGTCGCTTTTGCTTACGCCAGAAGTTTATATAATGCTAAAAGAGGCATTCGCGGGTGGATTCACTCATGCCAACGCGTGGTATTCGGGTGATATTGTATATGGCGTATCGAGTTTCGACTTCACCTCGTCATACCCATACGTTATGATTTCCGAGGAATTCCCCATGTCGAGTGGTAAGCTCATTGAGATAAATAGCGACGATAAATTTGAGTACTACTTGAAAAACTATTGTTGCCTATTCGAAATGGAGTTTGTGGACCTTGACAGCGTGGTATTCTTTGAGAATTACATATCCAAGTCCAAATGCAGAGTGTTGGAGGGTGGCGAAATCAACAACGGAAGAGTAGTTTCGGCTAATCGATTAGTCTTAACGATGACGGAACAAGACTACATGATTATAAAAGCGACGTACAGTTGGAAGTCGGCAAGCGTCGGACGCTTCTATGCGTTTAAGAAGGGATATCTTCCTACTGACTTTGTCAAGGCGATACTTCATTTCTATGTTGACAAAACACAGTTGAAGGGGGTGAATGGTAAGGAAGTTGAGTACATGGTTGCAAAAAATCATATAAACTCAACCTATGGAATGACCGTAACGGATATTTGCCGAGAGGAGATATTATACGACGGAGAATGGGGAAAGCAGACGCCCGACATCGAAGAGGCAATAGCGAAGAACAATAAATCAATCAAACGGTTCCTTTATTATCCGTGGGGCGTTTGGGTCACAGCATATGCACGCGTAAATTTGTGGACGGGAATTCTCGAATTTGGAGACGATTACGTTTATTCTGATACAGACAGTGTTAAGGTACGTCACATGTCTAAGCACATGGACTACATACGCGCCTACAACGAAATGGTGAACGCTAAGCTCAAAGCGGCGTGCGCTTATCACGGTATAGACTTTGAACTAACACGCCCAAAGACTATAAACGGGGAACCCAAGCCGTTGGGCGTATGGGATTATGAAAAAACGTACAGACGTTTTAAGACTCTTGGCGCAAAGCGATATCTCGTCGAGTATCTCGACAAGACTAACCGATTAGTCCAAGAGCTTACGGTCGCAGGGTTAGCAAAGTCAAACGCCATTGACTATATGAAGTCGCTCGGAAACGATATATTCGAAGTGTTCAACGAGGAACTATATGTTCCCAAGGGCTGTACAGGTAAGAACGTTCACACCTATATTGATGTTGAAAGGCGGGGAATAGTTCAAGATTATCTCGGCGATAGTGCAGAATACGACGAGCTGAGCTCAATTCACATGGAGCCAGCCGATTATTCGTTCTCACTTGCCGAGGATTATATCAATTATTTACTAAAAATCAAACAAATGGAGGATGGAGGATATGATGTTTAATTTCATAATGGGAATCATGGTAGGCATAATAGTAGGTGTTATATTAAATGGCGTCAGCGTGTACGTCGCAGTCGCTGTACATGAAAAGCACGTCAGGGAAAATAAGCCCGCAGATGTCGATAATCGCAAGGAGATGTTACAATGAGAGTTTTCAAGGCAACGCGCAAGGACAATAATGTATTTGATAAGTGCAAGCCAAAGGCACAAACACAGACATGTCCCAAGACTAATCAGTTAGTCAAGTGCAACAACCTGTGCTCAAAATGTCCATATTTTACGTACAATGAGAGGGAGTTAACGCATGGCAAAGACCGAGAAGATAGTATTTTACGATATTAAGCCCGTTCTGTCATACGACGCGACTTATACGATGATTATCGGTGAGCGCTCAAACGGTAAGACATACTCTGTACAGGAAATCATGCTGAGAGAGTATTTGGAGCATGGGAAGCAGGGAGCCATTATTCGTCGTTGGGAAGCAGATTTCAGGGGCAAGAACGGTCAGCAAACATTTGACCACCTCGTTTGCAATGCCGACGGAGAAAATGTAGTGAAGAAGCTCAGCAACGGAAAGTACGATAGAATACGCTATTTTTCGAGGCGGTGGTATCTTGCCAAATATGACGCCGAGTTGGATAGGGTAGTATCGTCCGAAGAGCCATTTTGTTTTGCATTCGCA
This sequence comes from uncultured Clostridia bacterium, assembly GCA_947628255.1. Taxonomy (GTDB): domain Bacteria; phylum Bacillota; class Clostridia; order Christensenellales; family CAG-917; genus CAG-475. The sequence goes on from CANQZE010000023.1 coordinate 5,915, forward strand.
TTGACTCTGACGGAGCATGATAAATCTACTTCATACCCAAACGTTACGACGATACTATTCGACGAATTCCTCACGAGGGATTACTATTTGCCCGACGAGTTCGTCCTCTTCATGAATACGATTTCCACCATTGTACGATATCGTTCCGATGTAAGGATATTCATGCTCGGGAATACCGTAAATAGATATTGTCCATACTTCTCAGAAATGGGTCTCACGGGCGTACTCAAACAGAAGAGGGGGACTATCGAAGAGTATCGCTATAAATCGAACGAGGAATTGACGGTAGCAGTTGAGTACTGTGGCGAAGCCAAAAGTAAAAAGGTCAAGCATGGGTCGGCGAAGTATTTCGGATTCGACAATCCCAAGCTAAGAATGATAACAACAGGCGAGTGGGAAATCGGAATGTATCCGCACCTTCCGATGAAGTATGAGAAATCAGACGTTAGATTCATGTATTATCTCATATTCGGCGAAGATACGCTTGCTTGCGAAGTAATATGTAAGAATGACGTATGGTTCACGTTCATACATAGGTGGACGACGGGTATACGAAATCCCGATACTGATATTGTATACCATACCGATTATGACCCACGCCCGAATTGGAAGCGAAAACTCACCAATCCGCATAATGAAGTAGAGCGATTCATCGCGTGGTTCTTTGCCAACGATAAAGTATACTATGTGGACAACGAGGTCGGCGATATTGTATATAATTATCTGAAATGGTGCGTGACTGATAATCGAAAGTAAAAAAGAAGCCCCGCTTTTCCGCGGGGCTATTTTTGACTAATCGGTTAGTCGGGTAAAATTACGCCTGTTGTGAGTTTTCGGTAGAGTTCGTCCTTTTCGGTCGAGGTGCATACGACGCCGTCAAGATGAATTTCTTGGATTACGGTAATTCCGTGCATGGTGGAGAGCGATACTGTTTTGTGGAGAGGGGCTCCCGCGATAGGTGCGAGGAGCGGCTCGAAGGGTCCACCGACAGGGTCGACACCAGACCATTGGTCGTGCATTATGTAGCTCGGCGATTCGACCACGAATTCACGGAAACAGTATCGCATATTAGTAAACAGCTGATTGGTATAGGATTGTCGAACGCCGCCGCTTCCATATACAACGTTTGTCGCTTCGGAAGCGTAATAGCCAACAACCGCGCCTGTAACTGAGCCAACGGCGTCGATAGCGCCGCTTATAGCCGAAGTTATCATCATAGTGCCGCCAGCCTCTGCGTTCTTCGCGGCGGCACCGCTACCAAGCCCCATAATGCTACTGCTAAGCGCATGAAAGAATCCCGTCATTCCATTTCCGATTGCGGTTAGCTGGTGCGCCGTACGATTGCGCTCGACATTGTCTGCGGTTGTATATGAGATTGGTATCGGTTGAAGCACTTGAACGTCTCCGCCGTCAATTATTCGCACATATTCAGCACTCCGAGACATTGTGTCTGCCGAATACAATGCAAGTTGCCAAGTACCCATGCCTGTACTTACATCTATTATCCATCTGACATAAGTTTTTACCGTCGCTCTTATATCTTGCTCCTGCGTCGACTTGATTAAATCGTAAACCTTTCTCGGGTCTATTTGGATATTCCCCGCGAATGGCATAATGAGTTCATATTCGCTGTAAGGGGAAAACGCCATGTAGCCCCTTTTGTTGACCATTTGAAATATAAAGTCACCGATGTTGAAGATTTCGTCCCAAAATTGAATATAGCTTGCGCCAGACGACATGCCGCCTTGGTTATTGCCAGCATAGACATAGCATACGTCAAGCGTTTCCTCAGTATCAAACTGTGCTCGCTCTTTGCCGTATTTGAATTCCCATTTCACCGTGGTACCAGATTCGGTTCGTTGAGTGGTGGATATTTGATTATATCCTGTCATTTGGGAATTCAGTAGCAAGTCAGCCGCGGGGACAAGATTATTTCGCCACTGCTCGATTTGGAACGGACAGGCGAATATGCTAATGATAAACGAAGCCGCTTGTTCGCCGCCCGTACCCATAAGCCATTCGAGGAATTCTCTCACGACAGCGTCACCGACAAGTATATAAGAAGTCATGCAATAGTTGTTTGAGCACTGAGCCGCCGAAGGTATTTTCGCGAGACCGTCTACGCTTGTCGGGGTAACTCCGCTTTCATACGGCGTATTAAAAGTGACGCTATTCACAATTATGGTAGCAACCGTATCGTCAACAAACAGTTTCGTATCAGAGAAGTATTCTCTCATTCGAGGCTGTTCTCTGAAAGACGCGATAGGGTCTTTTATCATGATGTCGTACTTTTTTTCATTCCGAGCGACCAAAGCGTTAAGAGGAAGTACTTGGTCTTTGAAGCTCTCCAAAACGTCAACGTGCATTGAGATTTCCCACATCCGTTCGGTTTTGGAGACGATTTCGGTAATGAAGTAGTATCGCTTTCCGAAGTCGGCAATATAAGCGTAATTATAGCCAACGAGGGTCGTATTGTTGGGCGGCATTTCGATATCGACGACGGGGTTCAGAATGGAACACTCAGAACGAAGTGTTCCATTCATCGTCAGCCCCTCAGTCAAGGTCTTACCAATCCTATTAAGTTCAGCGTCAGTTTTGTAGAAAATAATTGTCATGGCTGCTCCTTGACTAATCGATTAGTCTATCAGTTTGCCCGTTGCCTTATCGACGTATCCGAGGATTGTACCGTCGGGTCGCTTGATAGGAGAGAGTTTCGCACCTCTTGCAACTGCCGCAGCGGCAGGGGACGCCGCTGTAAATACGCCGTCCTTAACTGTTCCGACGAGCTCGCCGTCCTTGTAGACGTCATAGGACGTCGCGCCCTCAACGTCTTCCCATTCGAGTTTACGGTCGGACGCGGAGTAGGTCAGAACAGGCGCTTCCAGAGTAGGGTCGATGGTGATGCCCACGGTATCGAATGACAAAAAGTATGCGCCGCCGTACGCACTCTGTATAGATATATTGTTAAATTTTGAACAGAAGTACCCTATCCAATTTATAGGCTTCTTGTCTGACGCGCTTGTACCTGCGGAGAGCTGTTCTATGGAATATTGAGTACCTTCGTATGGATATCCGCTTGCAATGCAAACATGAAAGGAATTAGCGGCGTAAATGTCACCGAGATACGTTTTGAATATCGACATTCCTTCGCTTTCCGTTTTACTGAATTGGGGAAATGAGTCTACGCTCGTGCTATCAGGGACGAGGTTGAATACAGCTTCGTCGAGCCCATATAGGCGAAGAGTCTCTGTGGGACATGAGAAGGAAACGGTGTTTGCAACCTTATCGTACATTAAATTATCGAAGATATTGATTTTTTGATACCCCGAATCCTCTATCGCAGATTTTAACATATCATCGGGAACGGAGGTTCCATAATCAGTATCTGTTGCGATTACAAGAGGCGGGGAACTCGTGTCATAACCGCTGGTCCTCGGAATTACGCTACTTTTGAGAGTCCAAGGAACGGTTACTTTATAGCTCGATATGTTGAGCGCAACCTCGGCATACGTCCGTTCGCCGTCGAGCTCATCGTCGAATATTTGTTCCAACATTGTATAACTGCTTGACGGATAGTTTATTCCTCTCCCGTAATTCATGCCGATTCGTATTTTTGTTCCCACGGGAAAATCCGTCGCCGTAATGCTTGCCTGTAAGGTTTTGCCGCCGTGACCGTCGTCAATAACTTCGATAGAATTTACTTCGATACTCTGCATGATATCGTTTACCTCCACTTCATTACTTTGAGCCGAAGAGCGTCCGTCGCTATTTGCAGCGACGATGTAGTACGTACCGTTCCCGAGCTCGGCACTTGACAAAAGATTGAGTTCATTCATATTTGCCTCCCATTGTCGGTATATCCCCGCGTTTCCGCGGGGACTAACCGATTAGTCACGCCGTTAAGCGGCGTCGGCGACGTAGAACACAACGAAGTTCTCGTCGTAGTCGTTGAAGTACGCGGCGTCGTACTTGAACCACATATTCTCGAACTCGGCATGCGGATTGTAGAACGAGGTCACGTAATCCTCGATATTGGCAATCCCGAGGGCGTCACGGTCAAACATCACGCCGAGAATACCGCCGCATTCCACAGTGACGTTGCCAGAATCTGTCGGATTCTGAACCTGAACGTTGATTTTGGAGATGGATTCGAACGAGAAGTCCGTGCCCGAGCCCTGCCAGAACGAGACGCGTTCCGCTTCGGGGAACTTCGTGAATTCGTTATGGAACGTTTCGGATTGAAGGTAGACGTCCGCGATTTTGGCAAAGTCGGAAAGGAGGACAACGTGGAGCAAGTTCTTGGGAGTGAACTTGGTCGTCTTTCCGATATTGAAAAGTTTGCTTGCAACGCCCATACGGTCGGAAGTGACACCCATGGTATACGCCGCGAACTTGATGAAGTCGAGGTCGAACATACAGGTGGGTGCTTTCAGCTCTTTCCCGAACATGTTGTTGTAGAGATAGAGCAGGTTTACAGCTCTCGTCTTGGAGCCATTTCCGAATCCCGTATTGGCGCCAAAGGCTTCATAGAGAGTTGCCGCCGTGAACGTGTTGATTGTCCTCATCGAGAGCTCGTCGCGGTCGATGACTTTGCGCTTCTGAATCCAGCCCTGTATAAGGGAAACAAAGGCATTTGCTTCTTGCGCAGACTTGAAGCTCTGTTTGAGCTGTTTACTTGCGAACGACATGGGAATTTCGTAAGTATCTTTTTGATTGAAGAACTTTGTGGAAGCGGTCGGCACGGTAAGTTTTGTTACAGGATAGTCTTGCCCGTTTACAAGACTCCACGTCGGGTTCTCAGTAGCGGCAGGAAGTTCGCTTCTGATTTTTTGAAGGATAGAGCCGTATTCCCACCCGTCCATCATGATGGAAGGAGCTCTCCCTGAATAGGGTCTGTCGACAAAAATAGTTTTGCCGATACGATTGACGAGCTTCTTCATGAAGCCATCCACGTTGTCATTGGAGAGGAGATTCTCGAAATTCTTCCCAATGTCAACGACATTTTCGATGTTTTCGAGCTGAATCGCCTCTTCGCCGAGGGACTCTTTGAGTACGTCATTGAGAACCTCTTGCAGTTGTACAATTTTCATATTTTACCTCCATATATTTAGACTAATCAGTTAGTCTACTCGATATTGTCCGCGGGTTAAAACGCTGTCGCAATCCTCGAACACAACGTCCCAAAATTGCCATTGAAGCATTTCCCGCTGTTGAGCTGTAAGCTCTTGCATTGTTATATTCCCTATGTTGCCTTTACGCGTAGTCTTACGCGTAATGGGATTGTCACGCTTATAAGTTTCGGAGGAAGATTGCTTCCCTGTCGACCCGTGCGTGACTGTACCAGTTTCAGTTTCGCTGTCCGTTGTATCATCCTTGAAATCACGGGTGCCGTGCTCGGCTGTGGCGTCCGTCAATTCCGAAGTATAGCTGTCTTTCGACGTCATGGTGTCGTTTTCGCGAGGAACGAGATTCTGAGGCGTACTGCCATTGAATCCATGGAACGTGTTGTCGTTTGACCCGTCAGAGTCGCTTTCGCCGCTTTCGCTCCTCGTATCATTGGACGACCTTTCATCAGTAGTTTTCTGTGTGGTACTTTTAGTACCGCTCTTTGTGATATCGCGTTGCTCATTCTCGTTGTTCTCATTTGAGCCCTCGTTGCTTCGATAGGAAGAAAGATTGTTTTCAATCCTTTCGTCGATTTCTATAACGAACGGAGCAATGGCGTCGAAATCGGCGGTTACTGTTTTATACAGTTTTTGCCACTTTGCGCCGAAGCGTAGGGCTATTATGTTTGCAATGCGTTGCAACATTTCAAACGTAATCGGATAATATCCGCTTTCGTTTACGTCGTTACGCATTATGAGATTTTCAACAAGACGCGATATAAACTTGGTGCCTGAGCGGTTGAAGATATGGTCCATGTCCATGTCGTGTATATAGCTCTCTGCGAGTCCGATTTCAGTGAAAAAGTCGGACAGCCTCGACATATTCAAGAGCGAAAGGATTCCCTGCTCTTCGGGATATGGAAACAAATCTTCGAGTACGCAGATGTGATGTTGAAGAGAATATATCGTTATAACATTGGAAAACGCGCTCTCACGCTCGGTAGGCTTATTAACAGCTTTTGCCTTATACGCGCCATACGTTTTGACGATATACTTATTCTTTTCTGCTGTCATGATTTTCCTCCTCTTTGAGGTCCTTGTCGCGGTCTCGCCATTTGCGATAAACATCGAGCAAGGCGTTGCTAATGAGTATCAATACATTTATGCCGAGCGTAACGTATGTGATAATCTCATTGCCCAGAGCTGTCGCCGTCACTGTCGACGCCGCCGTCATCGCCGCTGACATTATCGTCGCTGTCATTTTCATTTTCACCCCCTTTGTCCTCTTGGACTAATTGATTAGTCTCCTCTGAATTGGACAATGCCTCTCTCATTTGCTTCCAAGAGGAAGCAAAGTCCACTTCCAGTTTCAACCCAAAAATTTTTTCAATCCTTTTGCATGCGAGCTTGCGCTGATCAAGCATTTGGTCTGCCATAGGAAGAAGTGCGTCAAAATTAAGCTGACTTTCGTCAGAATTGATAGCCTCTCTCTTCATGTTGTAGTTCGAGTTTAGCCCGAGCTCGTTGAGGAGGGAGGCTTTATCATACTGCTCGGCTTCAATAAGTTCTGTAATGGAACGACCCGAGCTACCGCCGTCGGCATACGGTAGCGAATATGCTCCATTTTGGTCGCCAAAGGGCATGTTGCGCTTATCGTATATAGCCGCGAGTTTGCCCTTTTCAAGACCTTTCATGAATTCGCCAATACTCTTTGCGGTATCAGCGTCCTTAGCCACAAACGCATATGCCGCCCGTGCGTTGATAGTTGCCATGCGACGGGAGATATACGTATCGGCTAACCGATTGGCGTAATTGTTTATGAGCGGGTCAAGCCCCATGTACATAGCGTCGTTCACAATAACGACGCAGTCACCCGTAGGCTCGATATTTTGCTTGGGAAATTCGAGCTCTTGGCTATATCCGTAAAAGATACGAAAGTAGTTTTTGTCTGCTTCGCTGAGTTCTTTAACGTACGGATTGTGGACAATGGCGCGGGTTGGCATGTAATTGAAATTAAACATACCGCCAAGCGTACCGTATAAGCAGTAAAACTGTCCGCCGACTTTAAGGAAAACACCATATCCGTTTGTTTGAATAAGCCTCTCCATATCTCTCTGCTGAATGGTGTCGGGTAGATTCTTCCATTCAAACATAGACTGAGTCTTATTGAGAGTCGAGCGATATATGAACGTTACGAGGCTCTCTTTGTTGTCATATTCAATAACTCTTCCGACATACTTATCGGGAATATATTGAACTTCGGAATTGTATCCCATAAAACCTCCTTGACTAATCGATTAGTCCGCCCCTTGGGGTGACGACGCATGGGTGTAAAGACGGCGCTTTGCAA
>CANQZE010000024.1 GCA_947628255.1 uncultured Clostridia bacterium
AGCGTCATCGATACGATGAGTTGCGGAATGACGTTGGGGATGAGGTGTTTGAATATCTTTCTGCCGACGGTAAGGCCGCTTGCCTCCGCGCTGAGCATAAAGTCCTGCTCTCTCAAGGAGAGTATCTGTCCGCGCACAAGTCTTGCCGTACCTGCCCAGCCGAACAGCGTCATCATTGCCATCATTATGTACAGCCTCGCGACGCCGTAGAGGTTGAGGCCCTCTAGCGCGACGCCGACGATCATCAACATCGGCAGAGTCGGTACGCAGTTGAAGATATCGACGATACGCATTATGACTTGGTCGACCCACTTGCCGAAATAGCCCGAAATACCGCCGAGCAACACGCCGATGAAGGTCTCGAGGATTATGACGACAAAGCCTATCGTGAGCGAGATCCTGCCGCCGTACATCAGCCTCGAGAACACGTCGAAGCCCTTGTCGTCCGTGCCGAACAGGTGCGTCTTGGAAGGCGCGAGATAGTTTGACGGCGTGGAATAGGTGACGATGTACACGGTGTCGCTGCAATCGGGATCATAGAAGGAATGCACGTCGTCAGCGGCGGAATCCTCCACGGTGATGGGAGTGGTGTATTCATAGGTGACGGGATTTAAGCGATCCGCCTCCTGCTCTCCCCAAATGAACGGGCAGATGTCTTTGAACAGCGGCCCGATGAAGGAGAACACGAAAAGCACGATGAGGATCACAAGTCCCGTGATGGACAGCTTGGAGCGGAAGAAACGTTTTGCGACGATCCTGCCCGGGCTGAGCGTCCTTGTGGTGACCTCCTCGATGGATTGTTCGCTCTCGTCTTCGACGTAGGGCTTGTTGGCGTCCTCGGAGAGGATGTCCTCTTCATTCGGGAAGGTCTGCTCGCTCTCGATCGCGGCAGATCCGGTCTCCACGCCGACGGATGTGGAATCGTCGCCGACGATCACGATGTCCGACGTGTTTTGCGCTTGCGGCGTCTCAGCCTCTTGCGCGATGGGTTGGACGTTTTGCTCGCCGATGGATTGCTCATTTGAAGGAGAGCCGTTGATCTCGATGTTGTTGTCTTTTTCGATGTCCATAACGCCCTCCTACTTTCCTATCTTGACGCGCGGGTCGACGACCGCGTACATCAAGTCGCTGAGCAACGTGCCCAAAACCGTCATTATCGCAAGGAACATATTGTATCCCATAATAAACGGGACGTCCGCGACGACGAGCGCGTCATAAGCGAGCTTGCCTATGCCGGGGATCGCGAACACCGTCTCGGTGATCATCGCGCCGCCGAACAGGCTTGGCAACGTCCCCGCAAGCAGGGTGACGAGAGGCACCAACGTGTTGCGGAACGCGTGTTTGTATATGACCGTTTTTTCGCTGAGACCCTTTGCCCTTGCGGTACGCACATAGTCCGCGTTGAGCGCCTCGAGCGTGTTTGTCCTTGTATAACGCATAAGTCCGCCGATGGACAGCACGACCAGCACGAACATCGGCAAAACCATATGCCACAGCACGTCGCCCAATCGCACGATCCAGCTTACGCCCGAGCCGACGAGCGACGCGGACACAAGTCCGCCGACTTCAAACCATCCAAGCCCCACCGCGAACACGCGTATGACTATCGCGGCAAGGAAGAATGTCGGCAAACTGATGCCTATCATCGTGAAAATCGTGACCGTGTAGTCCACGACGCCATATTGATTGACTGCGGCTTTGATGCCCAACGGGATTGCGATGGCAAATTGGAGAATCGTCGCGATAAACGCGATCGCAAACGATATGCCCATATTTTCGACAATGACCTGACCGACCGGCATCTTATATTTGAACGAAACGCCGAGGTCTCCCTTGCACAGGTTGCCCAACCACTTGAAATAGCTTGACAACACGCTGCCCGCCTTGTCCCAGAAGTTGGCTTCGCGGTATTTGACGGAGAGTTTGAAACTCTTTGTGGGGCCGAGAGTGACGATGACGTTATGCTCGTCGGACAGCTCGACCTCATACACGCCTGGCTCGTCCGCCTCAAATGTCTCCTCGACCGTGATCGAGCCTTCGTTGTCCTCGCCTTCGTCGCCCGCCGAACTTATGACTTCGGACTTACCTACGCCAAGCTCGACAGTCCCGCAATATGTATAGGTATAATTGTCGCTCGTTGTGACATTGGTGGCGCTGTTGACGGCGGTGTAGGAGACGTTGCCCTTGTTGAATTTGAGCGTGCAAGCCGTGTTGCCCGCGTCCGCCTCGAAGATCCAAGTGGATTCGAGGATGGGAGCGTCGATGCCGTTGTCGTTTGGGATCTCATAGTTGCCCGTCTTGATAGGCGCCGTACCCGATTCAAAATAGACGTTGAGCTTTCTGCCCGAGAGCGTACACATAACGCTCGCTCCGTTTGCGTCAAACCGCAGCGCGTTTGGCTCTTGAAAGTGCAACTGGATGTCGTTGTCTCCGCGGTAGGTGCCGACGTACCAACTCGCATACGAGAGTCCACCGGGCAAGACGTCCTCTTCATAGATGGACTTCTTGGTGTTTTTGGTGAAGCGCTTGCCGCTATATTTGCTGCCCTCGCCCGGCGTAAATTCCAGATACGCGTCGGGCATATTGAGGCCGTACAGCTCCTTTATGCGGTCAAGATCTTCCTGGCTCATCGTACCTTGCTGGATCGCGCCCGCAAACTGCTGATCGACGAAGTCCGTCGGCATCATTCTCGAAAGTCCGTAGATGATGACCGACACGCCAAGCAGAATGAGAACGGCAAGCAACAGTCGTTTGACGATGTACTTGATGGTTTCCATAATTCCTTCCTTTTGATGCCTGCGGAAGAAATTCTTCCGCAGGTTTTAGGATCGTTTGCCCCTAAGGGGTGAGTTGATTTGATTTGATCAATGGACGTAATTGACGTCCCAAATGCGAGCAAGCAGACCGTAATACGCGCCGATCTCGCTGTTCGTCTTGTCGTTGGGTTGCCCGCCTGTGATGTGTTTGGGCAAAGAGCCTCTGTCTATGACGTTTTGATTGTACACCGCGATATCATAGCGCTGATATGTCGGGAATTCGACAGCCAATTCCATCACGAGGTCGAGGCATTTTGAGTACAGACGAGTGCGCTCGGTTTGATTGTTTGTCTCGCGAGCGGCGTCGATAAGGGTGCTGAGCGATTGCCCGTCGATGCCTTCCTCTGCAATGATTTTATATTCAAATTCATAATTGCCCGGGTTCGCTTTGATCTGCTTGTAGCCCCAGTTGTTGACGGAACTCGCTTGAGAGTCGATGTGATACACCTGATACATATCGGGGTCAATCGCGCTGCTCCACGCCGCCGCCCACACCGCGAGCTTGCCCGCGCTGAGGTCTGTGAGTGCGGTCACCGATGTGACGACTTGCACTTTGAATCCTATCTTGTTGAGGATCTCCTGCGCGCCAAGGAAGCACTTGTACGCGGGGTGGTCGGTGGATCCGCCTGCGATCGTGAATTTGTAATCGCAAACATTTCCGTCCTTGTCCTCATAGATACCGTCCGAGTTCTTTTCATATCCCAATTTGTCAAGCATAGCCGCAATTTCTTTTCCCGTCGAATCGTACTCATAGCTGTAACCCGTATCGTTTGCGGTGTAGACTGTGGCGTTCTGGGGATACGCCCAGCTCTCCATAGACATAGGTCTGAAGATCTGATCGGCAAATCCGCCCTTATAGTAGTCGTCGATCATATCTCCATACACATTCATAGCTTTGATGATCGCTCTGCGGATGTTGACGTCCGGCACATAGCGGGGATTGATGCCGATATAGCCGTAGCCTGCCGTCCTCGTTCTCACGATGGCGAGTTGTTTTGATTTTTTCAATTCGGTCTGATTGTCCTGCGTTGCGCTGGGATCGCCGAAGTCGATATCTCCCCTCGCAAGCGAAGCGATGATCTGATCGGAAGCGACGACCTTGTAGAGCATATGTTTGATGTTCGCGTTGTGAAGTTTGGAAGTTTCGGGAGTGCCGTTGACAGAGTCCGTACCCACCGTCCAGAAATACTCGTTTCTGGTGTAGTAGATCATATTTTGATAGAAGAAGCCGTTCGCGTCCCTACCCGTGATCTTGGTCACGTCTGTGTCAAAGTTTCTGTTGCTCGCCTGATAGGCGCCCGCGCCGATAGGCACTTGCACGCGCTTATCGCGCACGGTTCCGTTCATAAAGTTTGTATCCGCAAATTTCACGCCGAAGTGAGTGACGTCTTTTGTGAATGTGTCCTGGTGTGCCCCGTTGTCTTCCCACTTTTTGAAGTCTTTATCAAAAGCTTCGATCTGCTCGGCGTCGGAATAATATTTCATAGGAGCGACCGTAAACGCAAAATTCATCAACGCTTTCGGGTCCACCTTGTTGATGCGGATGCAAAGCACATAGTGATCCTCCGTATACGATTTGTTGCCGCTCAATTTGCCGTCGAAGCTATCTGTTTTGCGCACGGTGATGCCGCTGATGTTGGCGACTTTGAGCCCCGTTGTGCCAAAGTAACTTTCCTTTGCTTCCGCAACCAACTCGTCAAAAACGGTTGAGGACGTGGACGCCCATTCCGTCACGACGCTTGAAAAACCGCCGCAGGACACCTGTGAGATGTCCACGGTGTAAGTCGCGTTGCCGTTGGCGTCTGTACCCGCTTGAGCGCCTCTGAAAACCGACTCGAACGCAGTTTGAATGCACGCGTTCTTGATCAGCTCTTCCTTTGCGTCGCCGTCCGGCATTGCAAGCACTTCGTCGCTGTCCTCGCCGAGGAGAGCTTTCAGTGCCTTATTTGCCTTCTCGACGTCGAGAATACTTTTGCCGTTTATGGGCGTCTTTGAGAATGCGGTGCCGTCGCCGTTTTCGCGTTTAAGGATCTCACTCGCATACCCCAAATCGTTGAGCATAAACACTTGCCACTTTTCGGTGATGAAAGTATTCTCTGAAGCGGGATCGGTTGATTTGAGCGCATAGTCTTCCATATTGATCGCGTTCCAATCCGCTTTGAGTTCGTCCATATAGAGAGCGGCGATATGGTTGAATTTGGTCTTGTAATATGCAAAAGCAGCATCATTCCATTGTTTTTCTTTCCATTCAGCCTTTTCCGCATTCGCTTTGTCTTTTTGAGACGCACCGGTGCCGAAATACACGCTGAAATTTATCAAGTCGGTGAGAGCGGAGTACGCGTCCGCGGTGAATGAGTCGTCAAGGGATCCCGACGAACTTTCATCTGCGTAAGGATTTTGCGTCCTGTAGGCGTTGAGTCCGACAATGTCCGTGGAATAGATCGTCGCGGAGCCTGTGAAAACAGGATCGAGATAGACATACAGATTGAACAATACGTCCTTGATCGTCAAAGGGCTACCGTCGGAAAATTTGATGCCGTTTTTGATGAGGATCTCATATTCCGTGAAAGCGGTATTCGACGAATTTTCGGGCAAAACCTCACCGTTCAACGACAACTCCTTGATGGAGTAGTCCAAAGCGACGGTAGGCTCGGTGAGACCCGCCGTGATCTGCCCTTGCTGGTCCGTATTGAACATACCGATTTGCGTCATTGAAATTATGCTGCTGTCATAAGCAGACGTGGAGAAGAACGGGTTGAAAACACCGTCCGGGACTTGAATACTCATTGAAAGCGGTCTCGTTTCCGGATCGATGTTCTTATTGCACGCCGCAAGACTGACTGCAAATGTGCAAATCAAAATCGCCACAATCAACACTCCAAACAATTTCCTTGCATTTTTCATATTGCTGCCTCCTTTCCTTATCAGGATAGATATATCACTTCCACGCGGCTGTAATCACAGCCAACGATTCTGTCTTCAGATGTGAGGATATTACCGATGAATGGCTTGATCGTGATGTTGCCGTGATCCTTCGCGCTCTTTGTGTACTCGTCGCAGGTGAGCGTGCCGCTCACGGTGACATTCTCGATTCTGGCGCCGTCTTCCGCAACTCCGGCAAAGAGTCCGACATAGAGGTCGTAGATACTATCATAGTTGGAGCTTGTCTCGATCTCCACGGTGACGTCCTCAAAGATCACGTCGTGAATGTACGCCTTGCTTCGCAGGCTCTGGAATATGCCGACGTTGTTTTTTCTCCTGTCCGTGATGCTGTTCGCGCCGGGACCGAAACTGCCCGTGCGGCCGAAACTTATCCCCTTGACGGTGTGACCGTTGCCGTTGAACTCCGCATTGTAAAACTCCACGGAAGAGAAGGTCTGCCCGCTGAAATCGATGTCGTCAAGCAGATATATGTTCTGTCTGCTCCTCAGCGCGTTTGTAAGCTCGTTCGCGTTGCCGACAAGCGTCCACTCGCCCTTGATAAAATCGCAATACACGTCGACGTCGTGGTCCTCAAACACGTACGGCGCAAACTCGAACTCCGCGGAACGCTCCTTGTCGACCCAGTAGTGATTCATAAAAGTGTAAGGCTGTCCGTCCACCACCTTTTTGGGCGCGAGACCGCTCGACGGCCTGTAGCATACCTCGCCGGGTTTGATACCGTCGATCTCGCTGACCGCCTTGCCCGTCTCGATATCGATGAAGCGAAGTTTCGGGCTGGGCTTGAGGTTGGCGTACAACGTCAGAGGCCCCGTGATCCTCGTGTGAAAATCGAACGGCTCGGATTTGAGCAGGACCCTGCCGTCATTCTCGTCTCTGACAGGTTCGCCATCGGCGCCGATCTGCGCGGCTTCATACCAATTTTCAACATAATAGCCCGTGATCGTCGCCTCGCTGAACGTGCTGTCGTTGAAGCCGGGACGAATGCTCACCAAGCCGCCGTTGCCTTTGTCAACGACCCCGAGATAGAGGTTGGGAATCTCTTCGCTGAGTTTGCCGACATTGTAGTCGAAGGTGACGAGATAGTCATAATGGTCAGGCTCGTAATCGTTGCACGCGACAAGCGTCGCCGCAAGCAAAACGATGACCGCAAGACAGCAGATCAACAGCTTGATTTTCAGATTGTGTTTTGCTCTCATACTATACTTCCCACACCGCCGTTTGCCTCGCCGCGAAATTCGACTCGGCGCACGACTTTTTTGTGCGCATACGCGCTATCTTTATTAACGCCCGAGAGCTTGCACGCGTGCAAGCCCTTCAAACGTATGGTTTTTGATCTCAGATCTCATCCTCTTGCGGCGCCCCGTCCGAATCGGGAGCCTCCTCAAAGAGTTGCGCTTCTATGGGCGCTTCCTCTTTCGGATTGTCGGATGGCTTATCCTTTTTTGGTTTTTTTGTCGACGATCGCTTTGCCTTTGCGGGTTTATCCGCCTTTTCCTCGTACGTCGCCGAAGATTTTTCTCCCTCCGAAGGGTTCACTTCATCCGAAGATCTTCCTTCATCGGCAGGTTTTTCTTTCTCTGCGGGCTTCTCCTCTTCGGCAGGCTTTTCTTCCTGCTCCGAGGCGCTATCGCTTGGCGCGTCCGACGATTTTTCGTCATCCTCGCTTTGTTCGGGCGGCAAATCGCCTTCGTGCGTCGCTTCGGGCTGTTCGAAAGCCTCTTCGTCAGCAAATTTGACCGTCTCGTCGGCGCTATCGCCCTTTTGCTCGGAACTCTCGGCGTTATCCTTCTTTTCGGACTCCGCCTTCTTGCCGAGTTTGCCCTTCTTCTTGAGGACTATCAGCGTGCCTGCCACCGCCGCGGCAACCGCCAACACCGCCGCCACCGCGATCACCGCGATCGCCCACACGGGGAGCTTTCCGCCGCCATCCGTTGTCGTGCCGCCCGGGCCGGGTGCGTCGGGACCGCTCGGATCCGTGCTGACGGGATTGACGTTGATGAGGATCTCCAACTCGATATCGGTGTCTGTATATTCGTCGTGATACACAGCGATGACGCTCTTGTCGTTCTCCTCGATGACGGGTTTTTTGATCGTAACGTTGTCGCCGGGGATGAGCAACTCGGATCCGTCGCTATAGATGACTCTGAGAATCATACCCTTGGTGTCAAACGTCTCGCCGACGTTGTAGCGGATCTTGGGCGCCACGACGATTTCGGGAGTGCCGTTGATCGTCACCGCGATTTTCTTCTCCTTTCTCGCGTCGCGCAACGCCTTTTCGTAGGCGAGCAACTCGTCGTACAGCTCTTTCACGAGCGCTTGCTGATCCGCATTGGTGATGCTGTTGTAGGCTTCGCGCGCCGCTTTGACCGCTTTGGAAATATCGCTGTCAAGTTGCAGATCGGCTTCGCTAAGCGAGGGGATATCCTCCACTTTGTATTCCGCAAAGAGTTCTTCGAGTTTCTCCTGCGCGTTGTAGGTGATGTCGTCAGGCATTATGTCATTGGACTCGACAAACTTCGTCGCGTACACGGCAAACAGCGCGTTGTCCTCATAGCCGTTGCCGTTCTTCGGGATGTTGAAGGTCAGCTCGTCCAGATTGTTCATACTGAAGTAGATCTGCCCGAAATGTCCGAGGAAGGCATAGTAGTTGAAGTTGGAGTACAGCGCCGTGATATAGACGTTTTCCATATCGATGAACGGCTCGCCGTCCACGCTGTCGATCGCCCACGGATAGTATCCTATCTGATAGCCGTACATATACGCGAACAGGCTCTTGAACAGCTCGTTCGCATACGGGTCGTCCGCCGCCTTGAGGATGGGCGCCTGCACACTGTTGAAGGTGTATTCCGTTATGCTCGATCCGAAGAATGCCGAACTGCCGATCGACTTGACCGTGTAGGGGAATTCTATCTTGACGAGGCCGCTGTTGTCGGCGCCTTCGAATGCGGAATCGCCAATCGCGACAGTGCCTTTTTCAACGTCGTATTTGCCGCCCGTCTCCGTCGCTCCTCTGCCCGCGGGATACGCAAGCAGTTCAAGCCTGCCGGTGTTGTAGACTTCCTCGCCCTTGTCGTTGAGGTCATATACATATCCGTACAGCACGCCGTCGATCGATGTGAACGCGCGATTGTTCTCTGTGACGGAAATACTGCGCAACTTCGCGTTGTACGCAAAGACGCCTGCGCCGAATGTGGTTTCGCGACGCGTCCTTGTCCTCTCCACCCTGTCCTTTTTGTCCTTTATCTCCTCGACATAGGTGTAGGTGCGGCTCTTCAGCGGGATCGTCACAGTCGTCAGTTGGTTGCCCGCAAACGCAAAGTCGCCGATTATCTCCGCGCTCGGTATGCTCAGCGAAGCGAGTTTGCCGCCCGCGATTTCCCTTGAGCGCGCATGCAGACCCGTGAAGTCAACATATACGGTCTGTCCGCCCGCGAAAGCGTACGCGCCAATCTTCTTTGCGCTTGCAAGATCCGCGTTTTTGAGCGATGTGCCATAGAATGCATAATCGCCGATCTCAATTGCCTGTCTCAAGTCGAGATTGTCAAGAGCGCCGCACAGTCTGAACGCGCTCGCTCCGACGGTGGTGACGCCGGACAATTTCATTGTGGTGACGCCCGCTTGACCCGCAAAGGCAAATTCGCCTATCGTGGTCACCGTCGAGGGCAACGTCACAGTCCTGAGCGTGGATGACTGCTGGATGTTCAGATAGTTTTGCCAAGCGTAGACCTCGAATTGCGTGTCCTCGCTCGAATATTCATTGGCGGTGAAGCTGTCATATACGGGATCGAATGTGCTGAACGCAAAGTCTCCGATCTCTTTCGTGCCTTCCGCAAAGCTGACGTTCACGAGAGCGGACGCGCGATAGAACGCGTGATCTCCTATCTTCGTGACTCCGCCGAAGGTTGCCCTTGCAAGTTTTGTGCATTCCGCAAACGCAAACGCGCCGATACTTGTCGCGGCTTCATAGTTGGCGGAAGTGATCGCGCTGCCTCTGAAAGCGTACTCTCCTATCGTTGTCAGCAGAGGAGCGTTCACCGTCGAAAGTTTGCTCGTCGACGTGGCGTCAAACGCAAACGCGTACGCGCCGACGTCCGTCGCCTTAGGCAGATTGAGAGTTGTGAGCGACGTGCAATTTGCAAACGCAAACTCTCCTATCGAGGTCACGTTCTGCAGGCCTTGGACCTCCTTCAGCGCGGAACAGTCGTAGAATGTGCCTTCCTCTATCTTCGAGACTTTATCGGACCAAATGACGGTCTCGAGCTTGCTGTTTGCAAAGGCGTAACTTCCTATGCTTTCGACGCCTGTCAGATTGATGCTCTTTAGCGAGGATCCGGACAACGCCGAGGCGCCGATGTGCTTGACTCCCTCGGGAAGCGTGAAATTTTCCACTCCGATGGGAAGCGAGATCAGCGTGTCGCCGCTCGCGTTGTAGATCGCGCCGTCAATTATCTTATAAGAATTGTTTGCGCTGACGTCGTACTGCGTGAGATTGTCGCATCCGTCAAACGGATTGACACCCGTGTATCTCAGCGTCGTATTTGCGGGGACGGTGAGTTTTGCGAGGTTTTTGCAATTCGCAAACGCGCCGCTGCCTATCGTATAGTCGCCCGCGGGAAGCGCGATCTCCCCTATCCCCGTGCTTGCCAAAGCATAGTCGCCGATGCCGAGCAAGCCGGTCGTATCAAATGTGAAATTCGTGAGTTTTTGACACCCGTAGAACGCATAATCAGGCAATCTATTGCCCTTGAATGTGAATTCTTCAAGCGAGTTGCAATTTGCAAACATAAACGAGCCGAACACCGTAGATTCCGATGTTTCGACGGTTTTGAGGTTTGCGCAATTTGCAAACACGCTGTTGCCGACTACGCGCAGTTTGCTGATGTCGATCTTTGTGAGCGCGGTGCAACCCGCAAACGCTCCGTCGTACATAGCGGTCATCCTGTCGGAGTTATCCTCCAATATGACCGTCCCGTCCGCACCCTCTTTCTGGACCTTGAACTCTTTGAGCGCGGTACAACCCGCAAACGCGTAGTGTCCGACGGTGATGGAGCCGTAGTATCCGTGGACGGTGTCCTTGTTGGCGTCCACATATTCGGGGAATACGACTGTCTCGAGCGACGTGCATCCTTCAAACGCGAACGGACCGATGGTCATACATTGACTCGGGATGGTGATCTTCTTGAGGTTGACGCAGCCTTGGAACGCATAGTTGGGGATCTCCATCAACAGCGGAGGCAAAATGACCTCCTCGATCGTCTTGTCGTTTTTGAAGCAGTCCTCGTCGAGGTACATCACGTTGACGTCAGTGGGAAGCTCCACTTTGGGTCCGCCGTAATACTCGTACAACGTGTAGCTGTTCACATAGTAGTCCTCGCCGACAACAAAGTTGACGCTCTTGCGCAAGTGGCTGTAGTCGGGATCGGAGGATTGGCAGTCTATGTTGGCGCTGCCTCTCTTGATGAAGCTCACCCTGCCGACGGGGAATGTGGACAAGATCTCGTCCGTAGGCTCGCCTCTGTCGTCCTCCGCATAGGTGTGAGAGATGTCCGCAACAACCGTCGCGACCTCATTGTTTCTGCTTGTCCAAGTGAACTTAAGCTCCTGCCCGTCGTGCTTTGCCGCATATGCCGCCTCGAAATACCAAGGCAACACGTAAGGCTCGATCAAAACTTCGGAGTTGGGATTGACCTCGACAGATGTGAAGGAGTCCAACCCGACAACATGGTTGTCGCCCGCCTGCACCGATCTGAAGTTGAGCGAAGTTGCCGTGGGCATAGGTCCCGGCCTGCCGTTTGCGACAGTGACGTTGATCTGCGCAAACACATAGTCGACAAATTTTTCGCTGTAGTAGTCGTATTGTTCGCCGACAAGCTGAAGCACAGTCGGCGGAGTGTTCGCCGCATAATTGAGAGAATATATCTCGTTTGTATTCGCCTTCACGACGTCGCTCTCGCCCTTCCACTGCAAATTTTGGAAGATGAGGCTGTCGACAGAGGCGGGAATGTTGATCGTGTAAAGCTCAAACGGATCCAACGTCAGATTGTATATCGAGTAATGCGTGTCGTTCTCGGAGTTGTAGCCGTCGTTGCCTGTATCGACAAGTTTTGAGTCGGAGACAAACTTCACGTCCTCGAGACGTTCGGGATATGTGAGAGAGTCCTCGTCCAGCGCGATGTTGTAGGACTCGGCGTTCATCGCGTAGTCCTCCACCATCACATACAGATTGCCCCTCAGACCGTATTGCTCATAATAATCCGTAATCTCGATCGAGACTTGAGAGGATTTGCCCTTCTCGCCGTACACAGGCACGGGATACTCGGTGAGCAATGTGAGATATGTGCCGAGCTTGCCTTCCGTCTCCTCTTTGAGATAGCACGGCAGCACCGCCATAACATATTGATTGTCGTACACTTCGAGGTCCAGATAGACGCGATATTTTGTGACGCCGTGATCCTTGTAGGAGTCGAATCTGATGGAATAATCCAAGATCTGAGGCGCTTCATAGTCTATCGTCAGAGGGAATTCGAATGTGTTTCTCGTGCCTGTCCAAGCGGTTTGAGGCTCCTCGTCCTTTGCCGTGGACTGCGCGTATTTGCCGTCCGCGGTCTTATAGTCAAGCCAGCCTTCAACCGTGATGTAAAACTCGTCGTTGTTCTTCCAGCCCCACTCCTGCGGATTTATGTCCATACGGACAAACGCGCCGCGATTTCCGCCGCCGGCGGCATATGCCTTGCCGACGTTCGTCAACATATTGGAGAAGATCTCCTCGCCCGTGTTGACGTTTGTGATGACGGTCTTCACTTCCGCGGCGTTTCTCAGAAGCCCCGCGTAGACGGCATACATCTCATACACCGTATATTGACCCTCTTCGTCGTGCATCGAGAGCGCTATCTTTTCGCGCTCGGGATATATTTCGTCCTCCTCCTCGTCCATCTCGTAGAGATATGTCCCCAAGGGAAGGATGTAGTCGTCGTTGTGATATCTTCCGATGACCTGCGAAGGCAACGACGTCGTCTTGAGCTTGTCTTCAAACGAGATCGCCGTGTTCGCCTCGCTCTCGGACACCTCATAGACGTCATAATCGAACAGCGGAGCCGCCGTCCAATCGCCGTAATACGCAAGATACGGAACGCCGAGAGTCACGCCTTTTTCGTCCTTCTCGTCGACTTTACCGTCCTTGTTGTTGTCTTTGCCGTCATAGGTGATGTTGTCGAGGGACACGAAACCTTCGACATACATACCGTTTGCAAACGGAGCATAGTCATATGTGACCGTGTTGCCGTTCTCGTCCTGAACGGGTCTGCCATTTTGCATCACATTCTGCTTGTAGGTCTGCTCGAGATAGGCTTTTGCGTCGGGGCCGAGAGTGATCTTCGCCGTGATCTCGACGCTCTTGCCCGCGGGAACCGTGATAACGCCGTTCGCATAGCCCGTGCCGCTGTATTCGATGGTGCACATATCGGTGAGCATATACGCCTTTTCCGCGACCGTCTTGCGATCGGAAGCGAGAGTCTCCGTCATAACATAAGTCGTGGGAGAGTACATCTGGATCTCGCTCGTGATGTTGTGGACGGTGAAGATCAGATCGTAGA
>CANQZE010000025.1 GCA_947628255.1 uncultured Clostridia bacterium
AAGCTCTCGCGCCCGAACGCACGGAAACGAGCAGAGGATTTTCTTTGTCGCCGAACTTTTTGCCTGTGATCTTTTCGAGCTTCTCGACATACTCGAGGATTTCTTTTTGGATGGAAGGATTGATCTGTCTGCCATCCTCATAGTACTGTGTGCAAGCCTCGGTCGAAATTGTGAATCCCTGAGGAACGGGGAGACCGATGTTTGTCATCTCGGCAAGGTTTGCGCCTTTGCCGCCGAGCAGCTCACGCATATTCGCATTGCCTTCGGTGAAAAGATATACATACTTTTTTGCCATTATAAGACCTCCTAAGTTTGCTTATAAATTTATAAAATTATAATAACAAAAAATGGAAAGATTTGCAAGAGAAAATATAATATATAATCAAATTCGCGCGCCGCTTGTGAAAAATTTTTCTCAAACGAGAGATTTTTCCCGTCCGAACGCAAAATTCGCCCTCTATATTGCCGCCCGCCTTCAAAAAAAATTTCGCTCGCCGACAAAATTCGCGCGCCAAACGGTTGCCTAAAAAAAATTATTTTGATAGAATAAAGTATCAAATACTTTTGTAGAGGTGCAAATTATATGGACGCAGACCCACGAAGTAGGCTCACATCCAAATAATCGCACACGTCCGAAGGTCCGTCCGACGGCGTGCGCGTTCCATGCCAATAGGAGGACCTATTTATGCTTCAAGTTTTCAAAAAGCTGAACAAATCTATCGTCGAAGTCGATAGCGCGCTTCTTGTCGACGGTTTTGACTTTTCGGATCATTGGATCCATATGTCCAACCCAACCGACAAAGAGGTGGAGTTCATTTCCCGTTCAACGCTGATCCCGGAAGATTATATCAAAGCGGCGCTCGACTCCGAAGAGCGCGCTCGTATCGAGAAGGAAGAATTCGGCGTCGAGGATTTTCCTTTTGATATCGACGAGGGATCAAAGGCGCAATTGCCGCACTCGGTGCTTATGTCCGTCACTGACATCCCCATCACCGAAGAGGACGACGACAAATATACCTATGCCACACTG
Organism: uncultured Clostridia bacterium; assembly: GCA_947628255.1. Lineage (GTDB taxonomy): Bacteria > Bacillota > Clostridia > Christensenellales > CAG-917 > CAG-475. The sequence continues at coordinate 1,031 of CANQZE010000025.1, forward strand.
CCTTTCGGATATATTTGCACAAACAACGTCGTCGTCACAGTGTGCTTGAACGAAACTTCCATCATCTACGATCTGATGACGGGAAGATTTGTGAAGGAATTCAACATTCACAAGCGGACGCGCTTTTTCCTGCAACTGCAATATGTCATCGCAAAAAAATATTTGCAATACCTCAAGCAGATAGACCGCGCCAGCCAACGCGTGCAGAATGAGCTTGAAAAATCTATGACAAACCAAAACCTTGTCGAGATGCTCTCACTTGAAAAGGCCCTCGTCTATTTCAGCACTTCGTTGCGCGCCAACACCGCCGTACTTGACAAAGTGCCTCGCCTCATCAAGTTTTTCGAAGAGGATGAAGATCTTTGGGAGGACGTCCTCATCGAAAACAAACAGGCGATCGAGATGTCCAACATCTACAGGGAGATCCTCTCCGGCACTATGGACGCCTACGCTTCCCTCATTTCCAACAACCTCAACATCGTTATGAAAGCGCTTGCCGTCATCACGATTTGCATAGACGTCCCCGCGATGATAGCGGCCTTTTGGGGGATGAACACAGGCGTCCCCTTCAGCGACAAAAATTGGGGATTCTGGGTGGTCATCGGCATATCGATCGTCATCCTCATCATCATTCTGATCATTATGTGGAAAAAGAAGATGTTGAAGTGATTTGCGCGATTAGATATTCCAAAATCACATATCTAAACAAGATTTTACACCACATAAAACTCGGCTTTTCGCAAAGCGGATCTTCAATCGGAGATCCGCTTTTTTGCATATGAAAAACCCCGCACACAAAAATTGTGCGGGGCAAATTTTACTCTGATTTTCCGTCGCAAAAAGCGAGATCAAGCGTGCATAAGATCGTTCATAACCTTTTTGAGACAGTCGACCAAAATCGCCTTTTCCTCCGGGATCTCTTTATACTTGTTGTATTGCTTGAGGAGCAGCATTGCAAAATTCATCCTCATTGGCTTGGACAGATGCATTGACAGCATATAGTCGATGAGGCTGGGCAATTTGACGAGCTTCGCGGGTTTGACATACTCTTCGTCGTCGACTTGATCCACTTGATAGACCACCTCGGGTTCCTGCTCCTCGGGAGCGGGTTCTTCGGCGGGTTTCTCCCCGGGCTCCTCGTCGACAAGTTCTTCGGGTTCCTCCAACTCCTCAAGCTCATCCGCCGACGCTTCCTCTTCGACATCCTCGCTCAACTCTTCGCCGAGTTCCTCAAGATCCTCTATCTCGTCCAACGGTTCAAGCTCTTCCTCTTCGATAAGCTCCTCGGGTTCTTCCAAAAGTTCGGGTTCTTCTTCGATGAGTTCCGGCTCTTCGACGTCGTCATAGATTATCTCGCTCTCCAAAAAGACTTTGACTTCGGGCTGAGGCGTCGATTGCAACTGAGGTGGCTGAGTCGCCGCATACTGCGCTGTGGGAGCGAAAGAGGCCTGCTCTGCAGGGCGGATCTGTTCTTCATCGTTTTTCTTTTTTCCAAACATAATTTATCCCTCTATAATTATTTTTTGTTTGTCAAGGTTGCTCACGCCTTTTGCAGATCGGCGATGATCTTCTTCACGCAAGTCACAAGGATCTTCTTCTCTTCGGGATCGTCCTTAAACTTGTTGTATTTGCCGAGAAGCGTCATAGCAAAGTTGATCTTCATCGATCTGGAGAGATTCATTGACAGCATATAGTCGATAAGGTTGGGCAGCTTTGCCAATTTTGCGGGCGGAGCTTCTTCCTCTTCATCTTCGTCGCCTTCGACTTGATAGATGACCTCGGGTTCCTCTTCCGCCTCTTCTTGGGGAGCCTCTTCCTCCGACGTTTCCTCCTCGGATTGTTCCTCTTGAGGCTCTTCTTCGGAAGTCTCCTCTTCGGGCTGTTCTTCCTCTTCCAAAGTCTCGTCCGAGGGTTGCTTCTCTTCGGGCTGTTCTTCGCCTTCTTCGGGAGCTTCTTCCTCTTCGTATTCCTCCTCGGAGATCTCCTCCGTCTCGGATTCTTCGCTTTGTTCCTCTTGCTCTTCCTCTGCCGCTTGAGGCTCTTCCTCGGGCTGTTCGGATTCCTCTTCGGGTTGTTCCTCCTCCTGAGGCGCCTCCTCTTCTATCGCTTCGGCTTCGAATTCCTCAAGTTCTTCCTCAGCCTCTTCTTCGGGTTGCTCCTCCTCGGATACTTCGCTCTCCTCGGGAGCAGGTTCCTCTTCGGGAGTCTGATTTTCTTCCTCGGTTTGTTCCTCCGTCTCCTCCTCTGGTTGCTCCTCCGGCTCTTGCTCGGGTTGCTCTTCCTCTGTCGCTTGAGGCTCTTCCTCGGGCTGTTCGGACTCCTCTTCGGGTCGTTCTTCCTCTTGAGGTTCTGTCTCCTCGGATTCGGGAGTCTCTTCCTCCGCGGGGGCGTTTTCTTCCTCGTCCGCGGCTTCGGGCAGAGGCGCATCTTCGTCAAGATATTTGGATGTGTTGCGAGCGATGATCTCGTCCAACACGGAAGCTATCTGATTGATCGGTGAAGAATCCACCGCGAAATTTCTCTCCACCTGCAAATTGACCTTTGCGTCGAGGTCCTCTTGCATATTGTTGAACATCTCGAGAGCGCGCTTGCGTTGCTTGCGCTCGAGAGCGACGATCACAAAATACAAAATTGCGGAAAGCAACAAGCCGAGGCAATGTATGACGCCCATCTCGTGGCTCTCAAGCGTGCCGTAGCCCCAAAATGCAAACGCCGCGACAAGCACGAGCGCAATGCAAATGAACACGTTCGCCCTGATATCGCGGTGCCTTTTGACCTCTTTGTCAAACACGCTTTGCTCGCTGACGATTTCGCTTGGGTATCCGAATCTTATCCCCAAAAATTGCACCCAAGCGTCCCTCATACTCTGAGGCGCCTTGGAAGAAAAGCATTGGGTCGTAAATTCGCCGACGTTGTCGTCGTCGATGGAATCCTTGTCGGCGAGGTATTTGATTATACGCAGGCTTGCGTTGTAGATCTTGCGGCAATTTGACCCCAAAAGTGTGAGCGCGACAATGAGCGCCGTACCCCCGATGATCGCGAGAACGGCAATGAAAAATGTTTTGAATTCAATGTTCGGCAGCTTGGTCGAAAGCTCCGCAAACCAATCGAACGCCTTTGAGAAAAACTCCACACCCGACTCCTTATAAACAATACTATTATGATTATACAAACTAATGACCAAAAAAGCAATAATGTTTGATAAATTTTTTGTACATTTCCTAAATTTTTTTATGGAAAATTTTTCATTTGGCGCAAGCAAACCTCATATTCAAGCGGATATTGGCGATGCAGAGGGCGCAAAGAAAAAAATCGCGCAAAAAACGCGGCGCAAAAATACGCCTCTCAAAAACGGCGCGGAAGGCTTGAGCGGGAGCGCATACGCCGCTCAAACCTGCGATCTTCGACATTTTGGGACTATATTTCCAACGTCTCGCCCGTCTTGAAACTGTAGAGCAAGATTTTGTCCACTTTGACATTTTCGGCGGCTTCAACCGCCATTTTGTACAGTTCAAGTTGCCTTTTGTAACGTTCGGGGACATTTCCGCGGCGCAGATCTCCCGTCTTGAAATCGACGATGATCCGCTTCTCTCCCTTGATGTAGAGGTCGATGACGCCTTGCACGAGAACTTTGTCGTCGACGTCAGCAAGTTTGAGTTCGCGAGCGGATTTGAGCATCGTGAAGGGTTTTTCTCTCTCGCAATTGCCCCTGCCCTCCTCTTTGAGAGCGACGCGCATTATGTCGCTTGAGAGGCACGCGACGATCGCGGCGGGATCGACAAGAGCGACCTCGTCGTCGGTGAGTGCGCCTTCCTCGCGCATATGGGCAAGTTGCTCCTTGATATCCTCGGGCGACGACGACGCGAAATCGACGTTTTGCATCACTTTGTGATATGCCGTTCCCATTCTCGCGGCGCTGCGGTCTCCGTCCGCAAACAGATCCGCGCTGTTGTCGTCAAGCCCGCCGATCTGCGAAACGCTGTACTTCATTGCGAGCTTGGTCGCGGCGGCGTGGGCATACTCTTTCGAGCGCGCCTTTCCGACTTCGTCCAGCAAATCGGGATCGGGAGTGCTGTTCATCACGGGAGCATGTCTGACGGCGACGGGATCTATGGCGACGGAAAAATCTTCGACCTCTTGCGAAAGAGACTTTTTGAATCTCGCCGCGGACAAAAATTCTCCCGTGTTCTTGATCCCCATAAACGATGGACGCGCACCGAAAACGTATTTGCTCGGGACGCATTCGGTGATGTACATCAGTTGTTTTGCCCTTGTCAGCGCGACATAGAGCAGGCGCATTTCATCCTTGGTCTTCTCCGCTTTCTCGAGTTTTTTGAGCGCGAAACGCGAGAATGTCTCGCTTGTCGTCTTGTTTTCGAGATCGTAATATTTCAGTCCGACGTCACCGTTTTTGGAGAAGATGACCTCGTCGGTCGGCTCTTTGATATCTCCCGTCGCGTCCAGCACGAAAACGACGGGACTCTCAAGCCCTTTGAATTTGTGGATAGTGGATATTTTGACGCTGTTTGAAGAGGCGGATACGGCGCGTTCCTCTCCCTTGCGATATTCGTCAAGGAACTTGCCGAGCGACACCTCGTCTGTCGAAGCAATGAAATTTTTGAGTTCCGCGAGATTGCCGTCTCCCTTGCTGTGCATATACGCGTCGTACATCGAGTCGCAAACTATGCTGTGCATCAGCTCGCCCACGCTCTTGAATCCCGCCTTGAGGCGATACTCGTCAAGCGTCGCAAGGGTCGCCCCTATCTTGCCCGCGAGCGAGGGATCTCCTTTGCCCGCCGCGACGAATTTGTCATAGAAGCACCGCCCGGGATATGCGGATATCGCCGTCAACTCGTCCTCGGTGTAGCCGCCGAAATAGGAGAGCAGATATCCCGCGAAGGATATGTCGGAGCGCGGATTGTCAAGCGCTTTGAGCATAAGGATCAACTCTCTTTCCGCTTCGGAAGCCTCGCTGCCCACGTTTGTCTCGTCCAACGGAATACCCGCGTCCTTGAGCGTGGCGAGGACGGTCTTGAGCGTGCGACTCGATCTCGCCCTTACGCTGTTGCGAGACAGGATGGCGATGTCGCTGAATTTCAGCCTCTTTTCGGCGTCGTCAAGGTCGGGATCGTCGACAAGATCCGCATTATACGCCTTGCCGACGAGCGAATTTATCTCGGAGAGGATAAAGTTCGCAAGCCTCAGCTGAGCGGATTGTTCTTCGGACGCGGAATTTTGGCTGTCCGAGACGATGTCGTACACTCCCGATCTTTCAGGTGCGGCGGCGGGAGGCGAATTGTAAAACAGACACACTCTCACGCCCGAGCTTTTGACGGGGGTTGGTCCCTCGCGAGGGGTCTCTCCGCAAACTTCCGTGGGGATTTCCGCGCCATCCTCGGCGCTCGGGGAGCTTTCTTCGTCGCAAAGCCCGCCGTCTCCGCAAGACGCATCCGCCGTTTGCTCGCGCGATTCGGGCAGAACTTTCGCGGGCGGACACGCCGATATGTCAAACGCGCCTTCGCGCCTGTAATCGAGATCCGCGCTTTCGGGAGTCATAACCGCGTTGAAAACGCTGTTGACAAAGCGCAATATCTCGGGATTGCTTCTGAAATTGGCGTTGAAATCTATGACGTTTGCGCCGTCGCTCGCCTCAAACTCCTCTCTGCGCGCGGCGAATATGTTGGGATCGGCAAGTCTGAAGCCGTATATGCTTTGCTTCACGTCGCCCACCATAAAGCATTCGTCTCCGATGAGCCGCCTGAAAATGGATTCTTGCAACGGATCCACATCCTGGTATTCGTCAACGAAGATCATCTTGAAAGTGCGCCCAAGCTCCGGGTACTCCCCAAGCAACTTAGCCGCCAGCAGCAACAGGTCCTGATAGCAAAGCAAATTTTGCTCCGCCTTCAACCTCTCGAGTTCGGCTTCGGTGCGCTCGGTCAGCTCGAGCAACTTTGCCACAAATCGCACGTTCTGCGCGTGTTTTGCCCTGTTCTCATCCCAATTTGCAAACTGTTCGCGCAGTTCGCCGAGGACGGAATCGAAATCTTTGAGGCAATCTCTAGCAAAGCTGAAGATCTCGCGGTCGCTCTCGTCAAGTCCCGTCACGTTTTGCTTTGTCGCCGTATTTTCCGTGCGCGCGGCGAATTGCAAAAGCGCGCGAAAATCTTCCGCGTTGAGCATCTCGTCTATGTAGGAGAGCGCCAAAGCGAGATTTTCGTCCACTCTCTTTTTGGGCCGCAGGCTCGGCGCCAATGCGTAGGCGTCCTCCATCACTTCCCTCGCTTCCTTCAGCCTGCGCTTGTACAGATCGAGCAATTTTGCCTGCAGAGGGCTGTTTTCGAAATCGGCGAGCAGAGCTTCCTTGAATTTTTGCCTGTCCTCGTGCAGGACCATACGCTCATACAGCTTGATGATGTGGCCTTTGAGTTCTTCCTCATTGCGTTTGACGTCGAAAATCTCCACAAGCGTGGCAAAATCCGCGTCCCCGGAGGCGGCGCACTCGTCAAAGACGGCGTCCATCGCCTTGTCCGCCAACAACTTATAGCGCGCGTCGTCCGCGATCTCGAAGCGCGGAGAGATGTCCAACTTGTCGAAATTCGCCCTGATAAGCGAGGAACAAAACGCGTGTATAGTGCTGATGTTGCAAAACGGAAGATCGTCTATCGCCTTAAGCAAATTCGCTCTGCGCGTCTTATCCGACTCCTTGATCGCATAGTCGATGAGTCCCGTATGCAGGCGCTGTCTGAGTTCCGCCTGAGCGCTGTCGTTGTAGACGCATACAAGCATATCCCGAAGCGAACATCTTCCTTCCGCCACCGTCAAAAGCAGTCTCTTGATGAGAGTGGACGTCTTGCCCGCTCCGGCGGAAGCCGAAATGAGCAATTTCCCGTCCGCAAGGATAGCCTTCGCCTGCTGTTCGGTGATCTGCATCCTGCCGTCCTGCCCTTTGAACATATCGAGGCGAGGATCGTTCAAAATATTTTCGCAATCGCGATATTCTTTTCCCACAGAAGAATCACTCATCCTTTTCTCCTCCTTCCAAAGCGGCGGGTCCCGCACCGTCGCAGGCGAAACTCGAAATGCTCACCGCGGTCATCTTGCGCGCGTTTGCCTCGTCGCGGAAGGAACATATGTCGCAAAAATCGCATCTCGAACAGCTGTCTGCAAGCGGCGAAGGCTTGATGAATCCTCTCGATATCTCCTGCGCGCCCTTTGCGGCGAGTTTCAGCGCATAATCGCCAAGCAGATCAAATTCCTCCTCCGTCAAGAACTTGCTGCGTTTGAGTCCGCCCTTGTTTGGGTTTTGGATTATCGCGTCCGTCCCCGGGAAAGCGCTGTCTATGCGCTTGAGGACATCCTCGTCGAGCGTCGCGTGTCCTTTGTATACAAAGCGGCTGCCCTTGTCGGAATTGAATTTGATGTAGATCGGCAAATAAAACACGCCGACGGGTCTGAGCGCGAGATTTTGTCTTATCGCGTCCATATAGATGTAAAGTTGGAGCTTGTTGCCGAAATACACGTCGCCGAACTCGATATCCGCGCTCTTGAAAGATTTGTAGTCGACGATGACAAACTGCCCGTCCGCGACGTCCACCCTGTCGATATAGCCGTCCAAGGAGATCTTTCCGTCCTCAGTCTCAAGCGTGACTCCTCTCAAGCCCACGCGCGCGTCGTTGACGCTCTGCTCGAGAAAGCGCGGTTTGAACTCCGATCTCAGGGATATCTCGTACAGCTTTTCGCACACGCGCAAGCTCTCGTCCTTCACTCTTGACAACAGCCTTCCCGCCACGGGCGAAGCGAGCAGATTTTCAAATCCGTTTTCCTTGATCGCCCTGTCGAAATAGCCGTCTATGCGCGCCTCGATATCCGACGCGTCGACAATGTCGCCCTTTTGTAGATCGCGGAAGAAATACTCCAACACGGCGTGCAACACGGTGCCGTTTTCTGTGCCTTGCAGATTGCCGTCCTTGCGCTTTTTCAAGCCGAGAGTGTATTTGAAAAAGTATTTGTACGGACAATTGAAAAATGTCTCCAACCTGCTCACGCTCACCTTCGAGAGCTTTTTCGAGGGAGGCATTGTCACTCGCTCGGGGGCGACGGAGCGAGGATTGACGCGCGATCTTTGATCTTCGCTCATACAACAATACGCGGTGCCCAACACGCTGTCCACGCCCGCTCTGCCGAAGGACGAGACGGTCAGATATCCCGCGCCGCGCTCCGTCGACAACAGCGACGTCGCGTCCGATCTTCTCAACGCCTCGGGCCTTGTGAAATCCACGCGCTCGATCCCGATAGGCTTGCCGTCCTCGACAAGTATCCCTCTGAGTTCGTCTATGACGGCGGAGCGCCTGAGTTCACTTGCGCCGCCCGACTCGGGATAGCTGATGGTCACGCCCGACTTCGCCTTTTTTATGAGGTCGAGGATCTTGAACATCTCCGCATAAGTCTTTTCCATACTATCGGGGACGATGGGTATGCCGAGCGATTTCAGCGTCGCCTCGTCATTCACGCCAATCACGGCGCCGCCGCTTGCGGACTTCGGGAATTTGTCGTTTGTCGCGCCAAGCGCGTAGATCTTGCCCTCGCCCATAAATCTGCTGTCCGAATCGCCGACGAAAACGCAATCCAGATATGTCGGCACAAGCGATATCTTCAAAGTTTTCAACATACCTTTGAGTACGCCCTCGAATCCCGCGATGTCCGTCTCGCCGTCCGTCACGTCCTCGATCTCGTCAAGCACCGCGGAAAGTTTGTTGTCCACCTGTTCCGCGCACTTGACATAATATTCGCTCAGCGCGCCCAACTTCTCGGTATGTTTGACAGCAAAAGGTTCCACCTCTGTCAAAAGCGCTCTCACGGCGTTGACGAAGTCTCCTGTGCGCGGCTTTTTATCTTTGTCGTCCGACGAAACCGTCAACAGCGGATCCAAAACCTCAAACAGCTTGCGCCCCACCGCATTTGCGGCGATCTGAAGCTCATCAAGGGGTTTATCATCCGATTTTTGACAGTTAAACTGCTCTTTTTGATTTTTTTGCGCAAAATATTGAGCAAACAAATACTTGTCTATGCCGCGCTCAAGCACAAAGTTTTCAAAGATGAAAGCGTTTTCCTCTCCGACTTCGGGCATCTCCTCAAACATAGGATTTTTGACAAAATCGAGCGTCTCGCGCGTCCCGAATCCGCTCCTCACGCAAGCAATTGCGTCAAGCAGATATCTCACCTTTGTCTGCTCTGTGAGCAGGGCGCGCTTGTCTATGAAAAACGGAATATCATAGCGCGCAAAAACGCTCTTCAGCTCGTTTTCATAATCCGAGATGTCGCTGACATACACTTCGAAATCGCTGAACTTGCCTCCGTTTCTGATGTGGGACAGGATGTCAAGCGCGAGTCTGAGCGCCTCGTCTCCCCTGTCGTTCGCGCGCCTTATCTTCAAAAAGCCTCTGTTTTCCGCGGGCTTCTCGGGAGGCTGATAGGAGAACAACCTGTCCGAAACCGCCTTTACGGCCGCGGACATATTTTCATCTTCCGCCACGACAACGACCGTTCTGTCCCTGTCCAGACTTTTGAGCCTTTGGATGACTCTGTGCGGATATATCCTTGCGTTCGGGCTGTCATAGGAGCATTCGATCCCCACGGTGAGCGATCCCGCCCAAAGCGAAAGCTGTCTGAGTATCTCGTATTCGGGCGCGGAAAACTCGTTGATATCCGTGCAAAAATAGTGAGTAACGGCAAATTTGGAAGGATTTTCGCCTATGTATTTCGCAAGATGTTCGAGCCTCGTTGTGGAATCGCTGTGCCTGCCCTCGAGCGCGGCGAGATATTGCGTGTATATCGTCACTATGTCGGACAATTTGCGCCGCGTCGCGACCGTCGTCGCTTCGTTTGCCGCCGCCGACAACCCAGCTGTGGAAATGCCGCTGTTTCTTATCGCCGTGAGAGCGGCGTACAGCTCGGAGGCGAATCCCTCCTTGCTTGCGGATCTGTCATAATACACAAGTTTTTTGTCGCGCAGGCAGCGGTCGATCACTTGCGCGATGAGCATCACGCTCCCCTCGGGAGTCAGGCATTTTTTTATGCTGTCGCCGACATATCTGTCCGCCATTCGCGTGAAAGACATCACTTCGATGTCAAAACTTCCCTCTTCTTTGAGGGACAACAGCAATCCTCTCTCCACGGACGCCGTGAAGCGATCGGGCGCGATGACGACGATCCTGCCGCCGTTCGCTCTTGCTTTTTTCATTTCCGCAAGCACCCTCATATAGGCGTCGCGGGCGGAATTTGACGCTACGATTTTCATATTTCAATTATATCAAGAGCGATGTCCCATTTCAATCCCATTGAGCGTCAAAATTGAAAAAATAAGCCGAAAAATTCAACTTTTCGCGGCGAGCGCGGGCAATATGTTCATTTTGCTTGCAGGAAAAATTTTTTATGTTATAATGTTTATATTATGAAAAAAGTTCTTATATCCATATTTGCGTTGGCGCTTGTGCTGTCGCTCGGCGTTACGCTTGCAGCGTGCAACAATGCGACGACTCAGGGCCAACTTGAAAATCCCCTCGGTTTCGATCATAGATACGAGACTTTCATCTATGACGCTCTCGACACCTACACCTCGGAACACGGCCTCTACACCGTGCGCATCGAGGGCTTTGACGCAGGCGCTTCCATTGCGAATTTCGGCAATGCGGAGCTTGCTTCCGTCGAAAAAGGCATTCTGGTGACGGGATCGCTGGAGATGGGCGACGACGTCTCCGAGACGGGTTGCTATTTCAAACTTGTCGGCAGTTCCGCGTCCTATATGGTCCCCACGGCTTCATACACCGTCCACAAGAGAGGCGGCGAGGAGACTTTCCGCTTGCAGGCGACATATTCAGGCAAATATTTCAACTATGAGCGCACCGTCAACGGCGAAAAAACTTCCGGCAAACTGAAGATCAGCGGCACATATTTCGACAACAACGAGTTCCATCAGATGTTGCGCACCGTAAGCACCTACTCGGGCGGGCTTTCCCTTGCCTACGTTATGCCGCTCGTGACGGAAAACGAGGCCCTTACCGTCAACATCACGGCGACGACAGCGTCGAGCGCCGCTACAAAAATTTCAACTCCGTTCACTCAAACCCTCAAAAAGGCGGACGGCGAAGCGCTCTATCCCGAAGGAATGGATTGCTACACCGTCAAGATCAACCGCTCAACGGAAGTCGCGGGCGCAAGTCAAACGCTGTACTACGCTGTGGCAAATGTGCCTTCGGACATCAACAATCCCACGGTCAGATTTATGCAGCACATTCTCGTGAAGATCGTCGAGCCTTACAAGGCGGACGGCAAATCCACATTCATCGCGGAGGACGGCAAGGAAATGCCCATTCAAATGGAGTATACATTGATAAACGCCGCTCCCGAAAAGCTGTAATATATCCCAATCCAAATACCCTAAAAAACAAAACGCAGAGCGATATGCTTTGCGTTTTTCACATATTTTGCAACAAAATAAAATCGGCTCGCTCAGTTGTTCGCCAAATTGTTCATCGATTCGTTCACGACGTCCATAAGGTGCGCAAGTTGCTGTTTTGCCGCGGAAAGCAAGGTGTAACTATGCTCGCGGGCCTCCATAATCAAGCTGTTGTATTGCGCTTGCGCTTGCGCGATGATGTCCGCCGCCTGCTGTTCCGCCTGCTTTTTGACGGCGCTCTCGTCCACGGCGGATTGCATACGCGCCTGTGCGTCCTCTATCGTGGATTGAGCATAGGCATTTGCACGCGCGATGATCTCCTGCTCGTCGCGGTTGATGCGCATCGCGTCCTGAATGACCTGCGGCAAGCTCACGCGGATACGCGAGACAAGCTCGAGCAGATTTTTGCGGTTCACGATGATATCGGTGTTGCTGAAAGTCGCTTTTTTCGCCTTAAGAAGTTCACTCTCGAGGTCATTGAGCAGCATATCTATTGCTTCCATAATATCCTCACTTTATATAAGTATAAGCTAAGCGCGCGCGTTTTTCAAGAGCAATTGCAAATTTTTGACTTATTTGTCAAAATATGGATCATTTTCACGCAAGGCGCTTGAAATCTTCGGACCTCAACACTGGGACGCAAGCGGCGGGAACGTGACGGAGGTCTCCCCTCTTCAACTCCTCTCGCACCAACGACGAACTTATATCTTTGAAATCGTCCAAAACAATAAATCGCGTGTCCACGCCGCGCTCACGATTGTATGCCGCCATCTCCGCCTCATAACCCTCGTCGGATATGTCGCGCACGCCCCTCACGATCT
>CANQZE010000026.1 GCA_947628255.1 uncultured Clostridia bacterium
CTGCGATTTTTGCCTTTGAGGAATATCTCCCCGTATCTGATGATGATGACTCTCTTGCTCATATTGCCTCTTTTATCGTCGTATATGATTTGATCATTGTCTCACTGTCCTCGACAGTTCTATCACGCGCGCCGCGACGCGCTCAGCTACATAGTCCGCCTCGGAAATATCGTTTTCGCTTGCGAAACTGAATCGAATGACTCCCTCCAGATGCGCCTCGTCAAGTCCGAAAAGCCTTTTGAATCTGCTCTCGTGATGGGACGCGCAAGCCGATCCCGTCCCGACAAGTATTCCGTCCTCTTCGAGACTGTGCAAAAGCACCTCGCCCCTGACGTCTGCAAACGCAACGCTGAGGATATTCGGTATGGAATTCTCAAGCGGCGTGATAATTGTGATGTTGGGAATATTTTCCTGCAACTTTTTGACAAAGTATTCTCGATATTTTGAAATTTTAGAATAGTTTTCGCTTAAGTCATTACACTCCTTTTGCACAGCGGCGGCAAAAGAACATATGAGCGGACTGCTTTCCGTGCCGCTTCTGAAATTGTACTCCTGCCCTCCGCCCAAGATGAGAGGTTTGATCTTTGCTCCGCGCTTGACGTACAGCGCGCCTATGCCCTTGGGACCGTGTATCTTGTGCGCCGTTATCGTGTAAGCGTCCACGCCGAGCGCCGCGACCGAGAGCGGAAGTTTCAAAAACGATTGCACTCCGTCGCTGTGAAATATCGCGTCGGGAGCGACTTTCTTTGTCGCTCGGACAAATTTCGCGATATCGTTGATCGCGCCCGTCTCGTTTGAGACGTGCATAATGCTCACAAGCGACACATTTTCATTCAAAAGTGTCTTGAATTTTTCAAAATTTACGCTGCCGTCGGTATAGATCGGCGCAATTCGCACGTCATAGCCGCTGTTTTTCAACTCCATCGCGGGCGCGTACACGGAGTCGTGTTCGCCTTCTCCGATTATGATCCGACTGCCCTTGCGTCCCTTTGCTCCAAACAGTACGGTGTTGTTGCCTTCCGTACCGCCCGAATTGAAGTACACCTCGCCGAGCGAGCCTCCAAGCGCGCCTTTGATGAGCGCCCTAGCCTTGTTTATTCTTTCAAAAACGCCTGCCGACTGAGTGTATTTCGCGGACGGATTGAAAAATGCAGGAGCGAGCGCCTCGCTGAGCGCCTGAGACGCCTCGTCGCACATAGGAGTGGTCGCCGCGTTGTCGAGATATATCGTTCTGCCTTCTTTCAAGCTCAAATTTCTCCCTCCGTCATAGTGCTTTTCGCGCCGTCGAATACATTTGAAATGAGTTCAAACATATATTCGTCGGGCTTGAACAAAAGTCTGCGCTCTCCTTTTTCGTCATTGAAAGTCAATTCGCACACGCCCTCGTCCCCAACGTTCGGACAGCAAACGATGTCTCCGTCCTCGCAGATCGACTCCAACTTTTTGAAACTTGCCGCGTCCTCAAACAATACGGACAGCACGCGACGAGTGCGGTTGACAACATCCCTTTTTGCGATCACCAAACGCTTTGGCGAAAAACTGTAGATATACTCCTTTGCGGTGAGGTTGTAGCGGTGCGTCTCGATCACCCCGATCGCCGCGAACGCGCCGAAGCAAAACATCAGATACCAATTGACAAACGCCGCCAAAATCACAAACCCCAGCGCCAACAGCAAAGACGCGATGCCCATCCACTGCGTCGCTTTGGACCTGCCGCTGACCGCGGCGTCAACCGTTTGAGTGTATTGTTCCGTCATAATTCACCTATGCCGCTCCGGCGTGGAGAAATTTCAGCCTTTTGATTTCACTTTGTAATAATCGCCCTTTTTCACTTTGACCGAGATTTTGCCGAGCGCCACCATCGCCTCGCCTCGCGAATTGACAGAGATAAGTCTGCCGCGCTTTGCGAGCGATTTGATCCATACGTCGTCGCCGTCCGCAAGCGGAGACGGATCGGGCGTATCCTCGATCACAGCCTCTTCGTCGTACGCCGCCGACATATTTTCCAACTTACGCTTTGCCGCTCTCGCCTCGAAGAGGTCGGATTCGGTTATTTCAGGCTCGGGCTTGGACAATATCTCCTTGATGCGGTCGATAAGCTCCTCCGCTTCCTCGACGCTGTCCTCGATGAGGCGCTTTGTCTCCTTGCGTATACTCTCGTCGAGTTTTTCTCTCTTCTCCTCGACGATACGCTTTTGTTTCTCGGCCTCTTGGAGCGTTTTTGCTGCGTCCTCTCTGTCCTTGGATGCCTCGCTCACGAGCGCCGCGGCGCGTTGTCTCGTCTGTTCCGCGGCGGAAAGCACGCTGTCAAACTGCCTCTTTTCAACGGATATCTTGCTGCGCGCGCCCTCGACTATCTCCTTTTTCAGCCCGAGCTTTTGCGCGATAGCAAGCGCGTTGGAACTGCCGATCGCGCCCATAACGAGCTTGAAAGTCGGAGAAAAAGTTTCCACGTCAAATTCCATCGACGCCGCAACGACGCCCTTTGTGACAAGCGCGAACTCTTTGAGATCATTGAAGTGCGAAGTGATGAGCGACTTCGTGCGCTTCGAGATGAGATATTCGGCAATGCTCACCGCGAGCGCCGCGCCTTCGCCGGGATCCGTCCCCGCGCCGAGTTCGTCAAACAGCACGAGGGATCTGTCCGTAATCACGTCCAGGATTCCGATCGTATTTTTGATATGAGCGGAAAAAGTCGACAAGCTCTGTTCTATGCTCTGCTCGTCGCCGATGTCGCTGTACACGCCGTCGAAGATCGATATATCCGCTTCCTTTGCGGGCAGATAGAGTCCGCTCATCGCCATAAGCACAAACAGCCCTGCGAGCTTGAGCGTCACCGTCTTGCCGCCTGTATTCGGCCCCGTGATGAGCAACATTTGCTCGTCCTTGGCGAGGCGCAACGATATGGGGACGACCTTCGTTCTGTCAATGAGCGGATGCCTTCCCGCGACGATATTTATTGTGCCGTTGTCATTCAGCGACGGTCTGACCGCGCCGTATATCCTTGCCAACTGAGCCTTTGCAAAGATGAGATCCATATCGACTACAGCGGCATAGCTCTCGTTCATCTCGGAGGCGCTCGCCGCGATGTACGCCGAAAAATTGCGCAAAATCCTCTCAATTTCCGCTTGCTCGTTGGCGAGTTCCACTTTCAGCTCGTTGTTCATCTCGACGACTTGCATAGGCTCCACAAACAGCGTGGACCCCGAAGCGGATTGATCGTGTACCAATCCCGGGATCGTCCCTTTGAAGTCGCTTTTGAGCGGAATGACATATCTGTCGCCGCGCACGGTGACGATATTGTCCTGCAAATATTTGCTGTACTGAGGCGACGTGATAAACAGCTGAAGTCTTGTGCGGATGTTGTCGTTGATCTTGCGTATCTTCGCCCTGATCGCCCTGAGTTCCGGCGTGACGTTGTCCGCGACTTCGGTCTCGGAGATGAATGCTTCGTATATGCTCTTTTCAAGCGGCTCGTTTTCGTACAGCGCCTCGCTCATTCCCGCGAGTATCGGGACGTCCTTTGCGGACGAGACGCTCTTTTTGAGCCTGCGCGACACGCGAAGCGCGCGCCCAACTTTCATAATCTCGCCAATTGACAGCACGGCGCCTTTTTTCGCCTTTCCGAGGCTCTCGCTTATGTCCTCGATCGCAAAGGAGGGGCTGAGCGAATATTCAAAAAGCACCTTGTCCGCCTCTTGCGTCTCGTCGAGCGCTCTCTCGGCGTCCTCGAGCGTGAGATACGGGACAAGCGCTCTTGCCTTGTCTTTGCCGCCCGCCGATTGCGCCTGAGTCGCAAGTTCGGCGAGTATTTTGGGATATTCGAGAGTCAACAGACTTTTGCCGTCAAACATAATTTTTTGCCGTCACCTTATCTTTGCGCCGACTTTGCGTTTGAGCGCGCGCAAAATTTTGTCCATCGCGTCGTTGACCTCCGCGTCCTGCAGAGTCCTTTCAAGATTTGCAAAGTAGAATCTGAGCGCGACGCTCTTTTTGCCCTCGCCGATCTGCTCACTCCTGTAGGTGTCGAAAACCTTGAACCCCACAAGATTTGCGGCCTTCGCTCCGTTTGCCGCGTCTAGGATATCCGACGCGAACGCGTCCTCAGCCACGACGACCGCGAGATCGCGCTCCGCCACGGGGAATCTTGTGAAGGGAGCGAAATTGCGATGTTTCAGCGACTCGTCGCCCGAGATCTTGTCAATGAATATCTCCGCGACGTACACTCTGAAATTGTCAATACCGTAGTCAGCCGCGACATCGGGATGTATCTCGCCGAGATAACCCGCCTTTTCGCCGTTTACATACAGATCCGCGCCTCTGCCGGGATGCAGGAACGGCTCATTTGAACGCACAAATTTTGCGTCGCAGATGTTGAGAGCCTCAAGCACGTTTTCCACCGCCCCCTTAAGCGTATAATAATCCGCGCCGTTGCCGTACATACCCACGCAGATCTTCTCTCTTTCGTCGGGAAGTTCCGCAAGCGGAAGTTCCTTGGGCAGATATGTTCTAGCCACTTCGAAGAGTTCGGCGTGATCGACAAAATGCGTGACGTTGTAGGCGAGAGTCTCGAGCATACTGTGCGTGAGCGTGGTGCGCATCACGCTGAGCGCCTCGCCGATAGGATTGACGACGCGTATGGCGTTGCGCCTCAAATCGGATCCGGAAAGCCTGAGCTTGTCCGCAAACGACGGAGACGTGAAAGAATACGTCACGGCTTCTCTGAGACCGTACGCGCACAAAACGTCCTTGATTTTGTCGACGATCTTTATGCCGTCGGGTTCGCCGCCCTCGGTGAGCGCGGCATATTTGAAGAGGGTCGGCTTGATGTGGCGATAGCCGTACACTCTGATAAATTCCTCAGCGATATCGTTTACGCCCACGATATCCTCTCTGTCCTCGCCGACATGCGCGATCAAACAACCGTCTCCCTCGCTCACGCCTATGCCGAGCCTCTCAAGGATGGAGATCAAAGCGCCCTTGGGTACGTTGCATCCCAAAATATCCTTAAGTTTTTTGATCGTGAACGGAATCTCGCGCTGTTTTTCGTATTGGACTTTGACGTCGTACGCTCCTTTGAGAATATCTCCCGCGCCGCTCTCGTAGATCATTGTGAGCGCGCGTTCGACACCCAACTGTTGAGACGCGAAATCTATTCCCTTTTCAAAACGCGACGAGCTGTCCGAGCGCAAATTGAGAGCGCGCGAAGTGCGTCTGATGTTGTCGCGGGCGAATTTTGCCGCCTCAAAGACGATCTCGCGCGTGTCGTCCTTGACTCCGCTGTCCGCGCCTCCCATAATTCCCGCAATAGCGACGGGTAAGCGCGTTCTTTTTGCCGTCCAAAGTCACGCAAACTTCGCCGTCGAGCGCGTTTCGCACCACGATCTCGGAGCCTTCGAGGTCTCTGATGTCAAACGCGTGCATCGGCTGACCGATCTCCGTGAGGACATAATTTGTTATATCGACAATATTGTTGATCGGGCGGATGCCCACCGCGCGCAAACGGGATCTGACGATGAGCGGAGAGGCCTCGACGCGGACGTTTTTCACGCCTGCCGCCATATATCTCGGACACAACTCGCTGTTTTTGACCTCGACGCCCTTGAGCATTTGGGATATCTCCGCGTTTGCGTCGGTTGAAGCGGCATAGTTGATGTGCGGCGCTTTGCAGTCCGTGCCGAGCGCGACGGCGACCTCTTTGGCAAGTTTGAAAATACTGTTGCAATCGGGACGGTTTGCCGTGACGGCGACGTCGAGAATGACGTCGTTAAATCCGAGCGCGTCGAGCGCGTTTGTGCCGAGCGGCGTTCCCTCTTCAAAACGCAGGATATCTCCCTGCTTCTGCCCCTCGACAGCGTCGCACGGAACGCCGACTTCCTCAAGCCCGCAAAGCATTCCCTCGCTGAGAACTCCGCGAAGTTCTCCGCGTTTGATCTCGTGTCCGTCCGCAAGTTTTGCGCCGTCAAGCGCCACCGCGATCGTCTCGCCTCCCTCGACGGGGACGTTTGTGACCACCTGTATCACGTCGCTTCCGACGTCGATCTTCGTCACACGAAGGCGATCGGCGTTGGGATGGCGTTCAGCGGTCAATATCTTGCCGACGACGACTTTTGTCGCCTGTCTGTTTTGATATATTATCTCCTCCACCTCGAAACCTATCGCGACGAGTTTTTTCGCGAGAGTCTCGGGAGAAACGTTGATTTCAACATAATCTTTTAGCCATGAGATCGGAGCAAGCATATCCCCACCTCCTCAGTTGAATTGCGCAAGGAAGCGCATATCGTTTTCATACAGCAACTTGATGTTGGGTATGCCGTATTTTATCATTGCGATGCGATCGATTCCGAATCCGAAAGCGAATCCGCTGTACTTTTTGCTGTCTATGCCGCACATATCGAGGACGGCGGGATTGACGACTCCGGCGCCGAGGATCTCCACCCATCCTGTGCCCTTGCAGACGCGGCAACCTTTGCCGTGGCACATCGAACACGTGACGTCCACCTCGACGGAAGGCTCCGTAAACGGAAAGTACGACGGGCGCAAGCGGATCTTTGTGTCCTCGGAGAATATCTTCTTCGCAAAAGTCGTGAGACAGCCCTGCAGATCGCCCATTGTGATGTGTTCGTCCACCGCCAAGCCCTCAAATTGGTTGAAGATGGGACTGTGCGAAGCGTCATCGTCGCTCCTGTACACTTTTCCCGGGATGACGACTCGGATGGGAGGCTCGCTTGTCGTCATAATGCGCGCCTGCATAGCGGACGTCTGCGTGCGCAAAACGAAATTGTCGTTGACGTAAAAAGTGTCCTGCATATCGCGAGAAGGATGATCTTTCGGGATGTTGAGCAACTGAAAATTGAAAAGATCGCTCTCTATCTCGGGACCTTCCGCAACTTTGAAGCCCATCCCCGAGAATATCTCGATCAGCTCTCGCCTCACCCTCGTCAGCGGATGCAACGATCCCAATCTGTGCGCGTCCGACTGAAGAGTGATGTCGATCGCTTCCGCCTTGAGACGGGCTTCCTTTTCTTTGCGTTCGAGCATATTTCCCTTGAGTTCGAGCGCGCTCTCAACTTCGTTTCTGACCTCGTTCACCAACTTCCCGAGCGCGGGGCGCTCCTCCTTTGGGACTTTTGCCATATCGCGCATAATGAGAGATATCTCGCCGTTTTTGCCGAGATATTTCACTTTGAGATCGGCAATATCCTGAAAGACCTCCGCCTTTTCTATGCCTGCGAGAGCGGCGCGTTTGATACCGTCCAATTTTTCCTTCATATCTGACTCCGAATGTCGTCGCGCATATGCCGCGCGAAAATATATAAAATAATAACATCATAAAATGTACAAGTCAACAAAATTGCGTTTACAGGGCTAAAAATAGCGAAAATTCGATGAATGATACAAGATGGCGCTCAATTGTCTTTGTCCGATACGATCAACGTTATATCGAGCGGGCGCTCTCCCAAATTTACGGCGTTCACGCCGTTCACCCGCGTATTTCCGATGTACAACCTGTTTTCATCTCCTCGCCTCAAATGCAAAGCGTGCCTAACTCCGCCAAATTCAAACGCCACGTCCGCCTCAATCACGCCGTCGGGAAGCCGAGGATACAACCTGAGCTTGCCGCCCTTTGTAGAAATCCCAAAATTCACCGTTCGAAACTTGTAAATCGGTTCAAAACTATTCTCATATTCAAGGATTTTTGTAATACTTCTGTTTGTAAATCTCCTGTTAACGGGTCGGAAATATATATCCATAAAGTAATTAGAGCTTAGCGCCGTCCCCAACATAGATATATCGCGTCTTTGGCTCAAAACAGTGAAATTTCGTCCTGCGAGTTTGAATCTTTTGAGTGCCATATGTCCCGACGAAGCCGTCTGCATATATTTGTCCACTCTGACTGCAAGCAAAAATTCGTCGAGATTTTCCCTGTCGCTGATGCATTCCGCCAAAGAAAGGAAGTTGTGTTTCGTCCCCTGTTCCGCGGCTGAAAACACGTCGTATTTGTCATATATCTCAAGCGGCGAGTAAAACCTTGAAAAGTCAAATCGCTCGATCTTTTCAATTGACGAGCAGATCGCGCGCAACTCTTCCCTGAGTCTCTCGAAGCTTTGGTCGTAAATTTCGGAATAGAACTCCGCCTTGTAGCCCGCCGCTTGCGCGCAAAGGCTCAAAAACAGTTTTGATTTGACAAGAGAGGCATATTTTTTGTTCGCGGACGGCGCCGAAACATATTTTGTCGCAATATCCGAACACTTTGCTAGTGCGCGAAGTTTTTCATAGAATGACGCAAGCGATTCCAGCAATACAAATTTGAACGCGTCTCTCATTGCCGCGATCTCGCTGTAGCAGAGCGTTCTCCAACGGTTTTGCTCCTCCAAAAGACGTCTTATGCATTCCTCGTCCGCGTCGAATCCGCAGGACAAAATGCAAAATCGTGCGAGGATCACCGCTCTTGGCGTTTTGTCGACAGACGGAAGTCCCGCAAGCGACGACGCGTCCGAGAGCGACTTCACCAGATCTTTGGACGCCAGAAGTTCGTCAAACTCCCCGCCGTAGCGCTTGCGTTTGAGCAAAAATATGTTCCGCTTTATGCACGACGCGTAGCCCGCCGCGGATATTTGCGAGGTTTTGTCGGGCAACGGAAGCGAACGGACAAGTTTTGTCGCCTCCGCGCCGAACCTCTCATCGTCAATACGTCTCGAAAATATGGGCGCTATCGGGCGCCTGAGCAGGATGTATATCGCCAAAAACGCCGCCACAGCGCCAATACTTATCGCATATGCCATACACAAAATATTGCCAAATCCGCCGATATTTAGCCCGCAACTTGCAAAACCGCTTGCAAATTTCGAATTTTTCTGTATAATATCAAGTGCGAGCTAGCCGGGTTGCCGCATGAAATATTTGAGGAAAGTCCGAGCATCAATGGGCGAGAGTGCAAGCTAACTACTTGTGAAGGCGACTTCAAGGACAGTGCAACAGAAAAAAACCGCCTGCTCCGTGCAGGTAAGGGTGGAAAGGCGAGGTAAAAGCTCACCCGCAAATTGGCGACAAGGCGCGATGTAAACCCCACTCGATGCAAGATCGGGAGCATATGCAGCCCTAGCGCTCCCCACATCGCTTGAGCGATATAGCGATATACCGCCTAGATAGATGGCAACCGAACACAGAACTCGGCTTACAGACTAACTCGTGTTTATGAAAAACGACGGTGCAAGAGCCGTCGTTTTTCTGTTCTGTGTTCTTTGCTCTGACGCGCTTGCGCGTCAGCCAACCTTTTTTGAGAATCCGGCTTGTCCGCTATCTTCGCTTATAAAACGACGGTGCAAGAGCCGTCGTTTTTCTAATGCCATAGTTTTTTTTTCTAATGCAAGGACTTTTTTCAAGCAAGGCTTGCTTTGTATCTCGCCGCCCACGCTTTCATCTCTTTTGCGTGCGGAATGGCAAATTCGCTGTAATCATTGCCGCCGATGAGACGCGCCACTTCGTCCGTATCGTCCTCGAGCAAGGTCACGTGCGTGAGCGTCTTGCCGTTTTCCGAGCATTTAGATATAAGAAAATGGCTGTCCGCCATCGCCGCGAGCGACGGCATATGCGTGACGGCGATCACTTGTCTTGTGCGCGAAATGTTGCACAATTTTTCGGATACGACCGCGGAAATTCTGCCCGATATGCCCGTGTCGATCTCGTCAAAGACCATCGTGCCAATGCCGTCCACGTCCGCAAGAATGTTTTTGAGCGCGAGCATAAAGCGCGACATCTCGCCGCCCGAGATTATCTTCGCAAGCGGTTTGAGAGGCTCTCCTAGGTTGGGAGATATCAAAAATTCCACGCTGTCGCCGCCGTTTGCGCCGATCTTGTCAGGTTCGAAGGCGCTCTCGACGTTCACTTTGAAGGAGCTTCCGCCCATACCGAGGTCGTTCAACTCTCTTTCTATGTTCTTTTCGAGTTTTTCCGCGGTGGCGAGGCGCATTTGCGTAAGTTTTTTGGCTTCTCGTGAGAGTTCCGCTCCCGTACGCTCTATGATCTTTTGCAATTTTTCCACATAATTGTCGGCGTTTTCGATCTTTTCCCTTTCCTCTTTTGCGGAAGTCAAAAAACCGCTGAGCGCCTCAAAACTGCCGCCGTATTTGCGCACGACGTTGCGGACTTCGTTCAGTCTCTCCTCGACGGAATCCGCGGATCTGCTGTCGAAATCCGTCTTTTCCAACATATCGTCAAGAGTATCCGCGATGTCTTGAAGCTCTTCCTTCGCGCTGTCCAACCTGTCGATGATGGCGTTTAGGTTGCCGTCATACGCCGATATTGACTTCAGCGACGCCTGCGCGCTTTTGATAACGCCTGCAACGCCGCCCGAGCCGTACCCCTCAAGCTGTCCTTTCGCCCCTTCGAGCGCGGAAAGGATCTTTTCCGTATTGCGGATACGTTTGCGTTGGGCGAGGAGTTCCTCCTCCTCTCCTTCCTTGACGTCCACGCGTTCGATCTCGGCGATCTGATAGTTCAAAATATCCAATCTGCGCGCCCGCTCGTCGCTGTCGCCGTATTCCCCGAGGCTTGCTTTCGCGCCGCTGTACTCGCCGTATATCCCTTTGACTTTTTCACGTTGCTCCGCAAGTTCCGCGCCGCCCAAGCTGTCCAACAACGAAATGTGGTTCGCCGCCTTAAGCAAAGATTGATGCTCGTGTTGACCGTGTATGTCCACAAGCAGCTCCGTCAAACCCTTCAGCGTGCCGAGCGTTGCGACTCTGCCGTTGACGCGGCACTCGTTTTTGCCGTCCAATGTCATTTTGCGGCGCAAGATGAGCACATCCTCCGCCTCTATCCCGACATCGTCGAGATATTCTGCGACGGTGGGAGTCAGATAGCCCTCAAAAACGGCTTCCACGGTCGCCATATCCGCGCCGTATCTTATCAGAGACTTGTCCGCGCGTTCCCCCAAAACAAAATTGAGCGAGTCTATAATGATAGACTTGCCCGCGCCCGTTTCGCCGCTCAAAATGTTGAGCGATGACCGCAAATTCAGCTCCAGCGAATCGATGAGAGCTATGTTTTTGATGTTGAGACAGGACAGCATTTCAATAGAGCTTGGACGTATCCGTGAGGTTGAGCAATCTTTCTTTCAGCCTCTCGGCGTGATTTGGATCGTCGATCGCGACAAAAACGGTGTTCTCGCCCGCGATAACGCCCAAAATTTCCTCAAAATTCAAATTTTCAATAAACTGCGCCGCGGGACCCGCGCTTGCCTCTTCAGTCTTAATGACAAGCAGATTGCCCGCAAATTTTATGGACACGATGGCGCTTTTGAACATACTGAGATATTTGTCAGTCGCATTGTTCTCTTTTGCGGCCTGCACGGCGTATTTGTAGTGTTTCCCGTCAGAAGCGAGAGTCTTGAGGATGCCCATATCCTTGATGTCGCGCGAGACTGTCGCTTGCGTAACGTTGTAGCCCTCTTTTTTGAGAAATGCCACAAGCTCTTCCTGCGTGTCGATGTCATGCTTCGAGATGATGTCGAGGATCTTGAGTTGTCTGTTTACTCTTGACATAAATTTATCCTTCCTTTTTATTTTCTCATTTTTTCGTGCTGCCCCAGCTGTTCATCTTGTTGAGCAACTTTGTGTAGAAATCCGAGTCGACGGCGACGAATTTTGCCTTTCTTTGCGCCTTTTTCACGGTGAGAGCGGGTCCTCCCACCCCAAGCGCCGTGTAAGAAACGCCGTCGAGCGCTACGTGCGCGATAGATCTTTCGTCGGGAACTATCGAGATGACGGCAGACGTCGAGACGACAATCGGGCGCGAGTGAAGCGAATGCGCGCATATCGGATTGATGATGAGAGCGTCGAGCGACGGGTCCAACACAGGGCCGCCCGCGGACAGCGAATACGCCGTGGATCCCGTTGCAGTGCTTACTATGACGCCGTCACCGTGATACTCGTCCACAAATTTACCGTCTATATACAAATTGAGCTTGATCGGCCTCGTCCCTTGCGATTTGACGACGACGTCGTTGATCGCATAGCCGATGTGAGTCACGCAAGTCGCGTCAAGCACGGGAAGCTCGCTTACTCTGTCAGAAAGCAGCGCGTTCAAGAGTTCCTGCGCCGTGACGTCCTTTTCAAAAGCCGTCAAAAAGCCGAGATTCCCGAGATTCACGCCGAGGATCGCCGCGTCTATCCCTCGTTCGACAAGGATGTTCGCCGTGTCGAGTACCGTCCCGTCGCCGCCGAAAACAAGCGCCTTGTTCGCGTCGCGAGCGACCTCGTCGGGAGAATCGCAAAACTCAAGCGACACAGCGCCGCTCTTCGCGAGTTCGCGACAAAGTTTTTCCGCGAGATCCGCCTCTTTGATATCCGTTTTTTTGACGACTGCAACTTTGATCATAGCAATTATGCATTATACACTAATAAAACATTTTATACAAGCGGTTATGCAAAATTTTTAGATAAAATTGTATATTGCCTCAAAAATCCGCATTCTTTTGCATAATTATAAATTTGTATGCAAGCCGATCCCGCGTCCTTTCAAAGCGCTTTGCAAAAAAAATTCGCGCCGTTTTGTCTTTGCGTCGCCGCGTTTGACAATTTGGGTTGACAGCGCCCGAGACGTTTGTTATAATTTGAATATGATATCAAATCTCATCTGCATTTCGGAATTTGCGACAAAGTTGGTCGCGGGCATCTCGGGACTTGCTCTCGCGATCGCGATTGCGATCATCGTCATCGTCGTCACAAAAAAGAAGGGCTGATCCTTCGCCCTTCCTCGCGCCCCGCGATCGGGGTCTTTTTTTATGCCTCCGCGGGTTTTTGGAGATATAGAAGAAATTCTACGTTTTTTTCGGAGAATCTTATCGGAGACGTCATTGTCGCAAGTTTTTCAAATCCGACGCCCTCCGCAAAATCGCAAATGTCGTCGAGCGCCTTTGCCCTGAGTTTTTCGCTTGTGACTATGCCCTTCTTGTTGAGGGCGCCCCTGCCCAATTCGAATTGCGGCTTGACAAGCACGACGGCGCGACCCGAGGGCTTCAACGCCTTGTAAAACTCGCCCAGCACCAACTTGAGAGAAATAAAACTCAGATCCGAACACAAAAAATCCGCTTGCGGGATCTCTTGAGGCAACGCCCTTGCGTTCGCCCTCA
>CANQZE010000027.1 GCA_947628255.1 uncultured Clostridia bacterium
GATGAGGAGCAACTTCTCGGCATAGGGAAAGCAGACCCAGATCCGAGATCAGCACGGCGTCCGCGCCGACTTTTTCCAAAAATTCAAAATAGCGCGCGGCAAGGTCCATATCGGCGTCGCGAGCGAAGATATTGACCGTCACGTACACCTTTTTTCCGAGGGTATGGGCATATTTCACGCCTTCGGCGATCTCGTCGTCCGTGAAATTGTCCGCAAAAGCGCGCAGAGAAAAATTTTTGCCGCCTATATAGACGGCGTCCGCGCCGAAATGCAACGCGCATTTGAGCTTTTTGAGGTTGCCCGCAGGCATCAACAGCTCCAACATATTCATTTGAGAAGCGGGATCCCCGCCAGATAGACGATGTCTTTTCTGTCGCGCGCGTCGCCTTCCGCGAGTACGAAAGCTTTTTTGACGATGTTGCCGCCCGCGAGTTCCACGATCTTTTCGATCCCGAGCAGGCTTCCGCCCGTTGACACGACGTCGTCCACGATGGCAACGCGTCTGCCCTTGAGCAGATCGGCGTCGTGCTTGCTGAGATAAAGAGTTTGCGCCTCGCCCGTCGTTATCGACTTGACGGAAGCCTCGATGCCGTCCTGCATATACAGCTTTTTGCTCTTGCGGCACACGGCGTAGTAGCGATGCCCAAGCTCTCTTGCCACAACGTGCGCAAGTTGCAATCCCTTCGACTCCGCCGTCACGATCACGTCGCATTCGCCCTCAAGCAGTTTCGCGATAGCCTTGCCGCAATGCTCGGTCAGCGCCTGATCGCCGTGCAGGTTGAAAAAACAGATGCTCACGCCCGAAGGCAGAGCCAATATGGGAAGTTCCGTCTTGAAACCGCAAATTTCGATTGGATAGACCTTGTCCATTTTCCACCTCGTCATCAAGTTTGTATCATATATATTATATCAATCCGAAAAGCAAAGTCAAATGCGAAAAACGAAAACTCAATCGAGATTGGCAAGTTCGTTGAGAATGACGAGGATAAGGCGATAATATTTGATGTCAACTGCGGCAAGTTTGGATACAACTTGTTTTTGCAATCTGTCCTCGGCGACGGCGATGCCAAGCAGATCGTCTGCGGTGGCGGACAGCGCGGCGCACAGCTTTTTGAGGGTCTCGAGAGATACGCCGACCTTGCCGCTTTCGACGTCCGCTAAAAAACGAGGGCTGACGTCTATCATTTCAGCCAGCCTCTCTCTTGTGATATTTGCACTTTTGCGGAGCGCGTTGACCTTCGCCCCCAAAACCACGTTGATCTCTTTCATCTGCACACCGCCGATAGTATGCGAAAAGCAATTGCAGTTTGATTTGGCTTGGAAATTGAAGAAAGAGATCGGAGCAAAGATTCATCTTGAGTATGCAACTAAACCCAAACAGCAAGAAGAAGATGAGGAGGAAAACAATTCCAAAAAAAACAGATATTATTATGATATCGTCATAGAAGATGATGATGAGCTTATTCCTATTGAGCTGAAATTTAAGACAAAGTCTGTAAAAGGTCATGAAGAATATACAAATCAAGCCGCACAAGATTTGGCGAGATGTTAAAAGAATAGAAGATTTCAATGCACTGTCTGAAAAATCTGCAAGTGTCGGATATGCTGTAATGGTAACTAACGATGGCGCATATGTGAATAAAAGCGGAGAAAATGCAATGTATAAAAGTTTTGCAATGAATATAGATAGGGAAGTTAAGGCGGGCAAACTTGACTGGGCACCAGAACCAAGTCCTAAGGCTGTTGGCGAGAATCGCATGAATGGCATCGAGATAAAAAATGACTATAAGTTGAAATGGGAAGATGACGTGCTTGCAAATAACGGCATCATGTTTAATGCTTTAGTTTTAGAAGTCAAAATAAAGGGTAACGAGAAAAAGCAAGAAAGTAACTGAAAGAAGTAGAGAAAACCAAGCAAAAATCAAAACGCGCGGATGTTGGCGATGAAAGAGCGACTCGCGCGTGTTTTTTTGCTTTGCCGCTTGATATGAGCGCGGGAGTGTGCTAAAATAAATCGATAAACAAAGAAAGAGGGGCTTTTTATGCAAAACGAAATCACAGAAAAAATCGATCTTTTGAACGAGCAGGGCAACATCGCGACTCCGGGCTACGCAAAAAAGATGCTGTACAACTACAATCGCGAGAACGTCAAGGCGAGCAAGACCCGCCTCAAGGAGTGGGACTATTATTATGTCGGCAACACGAAGTACGCCATCTGCATCACTGTGAGCGACCTCGGCTTTGTGGGCGCGCTCAGCCTCACGGTGATGGACTTCGAGACGCCCGCGCAATTCACCAATACGTCGATCTTCCTCTTCCCGATGGGCAAACTCAATATGCCGCGCACCAGCGAGCAGGGTGACGTGCATTGGAAAAACGGCAAGGTGGAGATGACCATCACCAACGACGGCACCACCCGCCACCTCACCGGCATTTATCCAAACGCGGATAAACTCGGCACGGACGTCAGCTGGGATATCACCCTCACCGACTTCCCCGAGGAGAGTATGGTGATCGCCACGCCCTTCGACAAGGACAAGCACTTCTATTTCAATCAGAAGATCAATTGTATGACCGCGGAAGGCACGTTGAAGCTCGGCGACAAGGAGTATCCCTTCGACAAGGCGGATAGTATGGGGACCCTCGATTGGGGACGCGGCGTTTGGACCTACGACAACACCTGGTATTGGGGCAGCCTGCAGACCCGGCTCGAGGACGGAAGCACTTTCGGCTGGAACATCGGTTACGGTTTTGGCAATACGGAAGCCGCAAGCGAGGATATGTTTTTCTACAACGGCAAGTCCCACAAGATCGGACGCACCACTTTCCACATCCCCGGCGACGAGGAGGGCGCGCCGAGATATATGGAGGACTGGAAGTTCACCTCCGAGGACGGCAGGCTGGATTGCACTTTCCATCCGCTCATCGACCGCTATGAACCCTTCGACCTCAAAGTTATGTGTATGATACCGCACCAAGTTTTCGGATATGTCAGCGGCAAGTGCGTCCTGGACGACGGCAAGGAGATAACCCTCGAAAACGTGCTGTGCTTCGCGGAGAAGGTCCACAACAAGTGGTGAGTGCGGCTCTTGTGCAAATTCGGCAAAATCGCGCATACGTCGTGAGTTTTGCCGCCAAAAAATTGTAAATCGGCAACAAAAATCCGTGAAGGATACAGCCTCATCGGCGATAAACTTTTGCGCAGACCGCGCGGGAGGTGGATATGGCTTACAGCGGTGAAGGCGTCAACGCGCTCGTATGCGCCGTCGACGACCTCGAAAAATCGACACTGATCTATGTGGATCTGCGCTTGCGCGCGCTGCTCAAGTGCCTCGCGTACTATGAGGAGTTCAAAAATGTGCTCGCCATTTGCTATCGCGGCTTCGACTATGAGGCGGAAAAGGCAAGAGCGCTCGGCAAAATCGGCGACAGCTTCGTCTTCCGCCTGCCCAAAGAGCAAAAAACGCTCGTCGCGCTCGTCTCGCGTATGCTTGTGGAGTTTGACTCCGGCGATTCCGACATCCTCTCCTTCGCCGTGGCGTATTTCCCCGGCGAATCCAAACAGGAGAGTTTCTCCGCTTTCTGCGATAAGGTCGTCGAACCCTTCAAACGCGCTCTCGTCGACTTCGTTTGGGAAGGCATCGACGACGGCACTCAGCATATCGGTCGCGTCGCCGAGCTTGCGCCCAACGGACTCCGCCCTCAAACCGAACATCTGCTCATCTCTATGATGAACGCCGTCAAGGATATCGCCCCCGACAACCGCGGCGACCTTCCTATGATGATCGAGGGCCTCGCCGCCGCGCTCGACGCCCGCGATACCCTTATGATCAAGTGCGTTTGGCAAGGCCTTCGGCTTATGCTCTCCGATCGCAAACTCTGTGAGAAGGATGTGAGGGAGATGGATGAGGTGATGCGTCTTTATCTCATCGCCAAGTAAAAACCGCGCTATTTGGCGCTATGCTTTGTCAGAGGCGTCCCGCCTCACCGTCACGTACGTCTGTGTACGGTTAGGCGTTCGGCGGGCGCCTCTTTCGCGCCTAGCATCCAAATTGAGCGGTTTACAACCGCGCTATTTGCCCAAATACTGCGTCAAAAGCGGGCGACAGCCCGCTCTCCCAAGCGCAAAAAATAGCGAGCCGTGAGCATTTTTGACCGCGCAGGCTTGCTTCTTGGTAAATGCGAATTGCGAAGCGTATATTTTTCGCGCGCGGAGTAGCGAAAAAATTGCGGTGTGCCTTTAACGCTTTCCGAAGAAAAGCGATGGGCACTGAGCAATTTTGAGCGGGTCACGTACGTCAATGTACGCTCGCGTTCAGAAAAAGAGCAGGGGTCCCCGCAAAATTATGTAGTGATTTTGTGGGGTAATTGAGCGCATCTCATCAAAATATCGCGTTTTTTCAATTCGCGCTATTTGCCCAAATACTACGTCAAAAGCGGGCGACAGCCCGCTCTCCCAAGCGCAAAAAATAGCGAGCCGTGAGCATTTTTGACCGCGCAGGCTTGCTTCTTGGTAAATGCGAATTGCGAAGCGTATATTTTTCGCGCGCGGAGTAGCGAAAAAATTGCGGTGTGCCTTTAACGCTTTCCGAAGAAAAGCGATGGGCACTGAGCAATTTTGAGCGGGTCACGTACGACAAGTACGCTCACGCTCGGCGAGAGGACTTTTTCTTGTCTTTGAACAAATATCGCGTTTTTCAATCCGCTTTGTTTTTTCAAGGTCATCACATAAATCTGCAGAGCAGGCAGGCGGCGGTGGTGCCGAGCAGGGTGCAGAAGAGGGAGACGGGGATGGCATAGCGGAGTTTTTTGGCTTTGCAGGCGGAGAGGTAGACCGCGGAGATATAAAAGACGGTCTCGCTGGCGCCCGAAACGCAGGCGGCGCAACGCGCGATGTAGCTGTCCACGCCATAGCGCGCGATTATGTCCTCGAGCAATGCGATCGCGCCTCCGCCCGAGAGCGGGACGAGCATCATCAACTGGGTGATCTCGGCGGGAATGCCCAGATATGACAGCGGTTTTGCGAGGACTTTTGCAAGCCAATCCGCGGCGCCGCTCTCTCTGAACAGCTGTATGCACACAAAAATCGCCGCGATATACGGAAAAACGCTTTTGACGAGGGAGAGGCTGTCCTTTGCGCCGCCGAGGAAACAATCGTACACCTTCACTCGCTTTGCGACGCTCACCACGATCAGGACGAGCAACAACACAGGGAGTATGAATACGCTCATTTGCCTCGCCTCATTTTCAAAATATATTTGCCGAAATCGGATTTTACATTGCCAATATTGTGCGATAAAGTTTTTGTTTTGCGATTTGGCGAGTCGTTTTTGACGGACAACGTTTTGCAGATGAGTATGCCGGACAGCGTCGATATGCTTGTCGCGATGAGCGTTGGCAAAAAGATGGAAGCGGCGTCGGAAGACCCCGCGGTCGCTCTCAGCGCGATGACCGTCGCGGGGACAAGTTGGACGGACGTGGCGTTGATGACGATGAGCAACGCCATATTTTGCGTGATCTTTTCAGAGCCGTCTTGCATCAGCGACATCGCTTTTATGCCGGCGGGCGTCGCGACTCCGCCCATACCCAGCATATTCGCCGAGAGGTTCACAGAGATGTTTGAGTACGCCTCGTCGCTATCCCCTTTGAACAGCCTTTTTATGACGGGGCGAAGAAGTTTTGAGAGTTTTTTGTCCAATCCCGTCGCCTGCATCATTTTGAGCGCGCTGAGCCACACGGCGTATATTGCGAGCAACTTGACGGACAATTCGATCGCGCTTTTCACTCCCGAGATCATTGTCGGGAACACCTGCGCGGGCGAGACGGCGAGCATCACGGCGATCGAGATCAGAATGAGCGCGGTGAAGAGGATGTTCATACACAAGTTTATTTTTTTGCTTTCGCGATTATGCCGCACGCGCAAGCGACGTCGAAATTTCAAAAAAAATGCCGCGGCGATAAAATGCGCGCAAAATCCGTGCGCACGTGCGCGTTTTATGATTTACAATGACGATAAAAAGTTGTATAATAAAAAATTGCCGCGGCGAGGACGCGCTTGCGGTAGAAAAGTTTACGCGGTGAGATATGAAAAAAGGAAAATTTTATCTGACAACTGCCATCACCTACACGTCGGGCAAGCCCCACGTGGGCAACACGTATGAGATCGTGCTGTCCGACGTTATCGCGCGCGCAAAGCGCCTCGAGGGCTATGACGTCGTGTTTCAGACGGGTACGGACGAACACGGCGAGAAGATAGAACTCAAAGCCGAGGCGGCGGGCGTGACTCCCAAACAATTTGTGGACGACGTCGCGAAAGAGATCAAGGACATCTGGACGATGATGAACGCCTCTTTCGATCGCTTCGTGCGCACGAAGCGATCGAAAGAGGCGTTCATCATCGTCCAGATGTCCTTGATCTCTTTCGCGACGTCGTCCACAAATTGTTTGGGAGTCACGCCCGCCGCCTCGGCTTTGAGTTCTATCTTCTCGCCGTGTTCGTCCGTACCCGTCTGAAACACGACGTCATAGCCCTCGAGGCGCTTTGCGCGCGCGATAACGTCGGACAGCACGATCTCATACGTGTTGCCCACGTGGGGCTTGCCCGACGTGTAGGTGATGGCAGTTGTCAGATAAAATTTTCCTTTTTTCATATCTCACCGCGTAAACTTTTCTACCGCAAGCGCGTCCTCGCCGCGGCAATTTTTTATTATACAACTTTTTATCGTCATTGTAAATCATAAAACGCGCACGTGCGCACGGATTTTGCGCGCATTTTATCGCCGCGGCATTTTTTTTGAAATTTCGACGTCGCTTGCGCGTGCGGCATAATCGCGAAAGCAAAAAAATAAACTTGTGTATGAACATCCTCTTCACCGCGCTCATTCTGATCTCGATCGCCGTGATGCTCGCCGTCTCGCCCGCGCAGGTGTTCCCGACAATGATCTCGGGAGTGAAAAGCGCGATCGAATTGTCCGTCAAGTTGCTCGCAATATACGCCGTGTGGCTCAGCGCGCTCAAAATGATGCAGGCGACGGGATTGGACAAAAAACTCTCAAAACTTCTTCGCCCCGTCATAAAAAGGCTGTTCAAAGGGGATAGCGACGAGGCGTACTCAAACATCTCTGTGAACCTCTCGGCGAATATGCTGGGTATGGGCGGAGTCGCGACGCCCGCCGGCATAAAAGCGATGTCGCTGATGCAAGACGGCTCTGAAAAGATCACGCAAAATATGGCGTTGCTCATCGTCATCAACGCCACGTCCGTCCAACTTGTCCCCGCGACGGTCATCGCGCTGAGAGCGACCGCGGGGTCTTCCGACGCCGCTTCCATCTTTTTGCCAACGCTCATCGCGACAAGCATATCGACGCTGTCCGGCATACTCATCTGCAAAACGTTGTCCGTCAAAAACGACTCGCCAAATCGCAAAACAAAAACTTTATCGCACAATATTGGCAATGTAAAATCCGATTTCGGCAAATATATTTTGAAAATGAGGCGAGGCAAATGAGCGTATTCATACTCCCTGTGTTGTTGCTCGTCCTGATCGTGGTGAGCGTCGCAAAGCGAGTGAAGGTGTACGATTGTTTCCTCGGCGGCGCAAAGGACAGCCTCTCCCTCGTCAAAAGCGTTTTTCCGTATATCGCGGCGATTTTTGTGTGCATACAGCTGTTCAGAGAGAGCGGCGCCGCGGATTGGCTTGCAAAAGTCCTCGCAAAACCGCTGTCATATCTGGGCATTCCCGCCGAGATCACCCAGTTGATGATGCTCGTCCCGCTCTCGGGCGGAGGCGCGATCGCATTGCTCGAGGACATAATCGCGCGCTATGGCGTGGACAGCTACATCGCGCGTTGCGCCGCCTGCGTTTCGGGCGCCAGCGAGACCGTCTTTTATATCTCCGCGGTCTACCTCTCCGCCTGCAAAGCCAAAAAACTCCGCTATGCCATCCCCGTCTCCCTCTTCTGCACCCTGCTCGGCACCACCGCCGCCTGCCTGCTCTGCAGATTTATGTGATGACCTTGAAAAAACAAAGCGGATTGAAAAACGCGATATTTGTTCAAAGACAAGAAAAAGTCCTCTCGCCGAGCGTGAGCGTACTTGTCGTACGTGACCCGCTCAAAATTGCTCAGTGCCCATCGCTTTTCTTCGGAAAGCGTTAAAGGCACACCGCAATTTTTTCGCTACTCCGCGCGCGAAAAATATACGCTTCGCAATTCGCATTTACCAAGAAGCAAGCCTGCGCGGTCAAAAATGCTCACGGCTCGCTATTTTTTGCGCTTGGGAGAGCGGGCTGTCGCCCGCTTTTGACGTAGTATTTGGGCAAATAGCGCGAATTGAAAAAACGCGATATTTTGATGAGATGCGCTCAATTACCCCACAAAATCACTACATAATTTTGCGGGGACCCCTGCTCTTTTTCTGAACGCGAGCGTACATTGACGTACGTGACCCGCTCAAAATTGCTCAGTGCCCATCGCTTTTCTTCGGAAAGCGTTAAAGGCACACCGCAATTTTTTCGCTACTCCGCGCGCGAAAAATATACGCTTCGCAATTCGCATTTACCAAGAAGCAAGCCTGCGCGGTCAAAAATGCTCACGGCTCGCTATTTTTTGCGCTTGGGAGAGCGGGCTGTCGCCCGCTTTTGACGCAGTATTTGGGCAAATAGCGCGGTTGTAAACCGCTCAATTTGGATGCTAGGCGCGAAAGAGGCGCCCGCCGAACGCCTAACCGTACACAGACGTACGTGACGGTGAGGCGGGACGCCTCTGACAAAGCATAGCGCCAAATAGCGCGGTTTTTACTTGGCGATGAGATAAAGACGCATCACCTCATCCATCTCCCTCACATCCTTCTCACAGAGTTTGCGATCGGAGAGCATAAGCCGAAGGCCTTGCCAAACGCACTTGATCATAAGGGTATCGCGGGCGTCGAGCGCGGCGGCGAGGCCCTCGATCATCATAGGAAGGTCGCCGCGGTTGTCGGGGGCGATATCCTTGACGGCGTTCATCATAGAGATGAGCAGATGTTCGGTTTGAGGGCGGAGTCCGTTGGGCGCAAGCTCGGCGACGCGACCGATATGCTGAGTGCCGTCGTCGATGCCTTCCCAAACGAAGTCGACGAGAGCGCGTTTGAAGGGTTCGACGACCTTATCGCAGAAAGCGGAGAAACTCTCCTGTTTGGATTCGCCGGGGAAATACGCCACGGCGAAGGAGAGGATGTCGGAATCGCCGGAGTCAAACTCCACAAGCATACGCGAGACGAGCGCGACGAGCGTTTTTTGCTCTTTGGGCAGGCGGAAGACGAAGCTGTCGCCGATTTTGCCGAGCGCTCTTGCCTTTTCCGCCTCATAGTCGAAGCCGCGATAGCAAATGGCGAGCACATTTTTGAACTCCTCATAGTACGCGAGGCACTTGAGCAGCGCGCGCAAGCGCAGATCCACATAGATCAGTGTCGATTTTTCGAGGTCGTCGACGGCGCATACGAGCGCGTTGACGCCTTCACCGCTGTAAGCCATATCCACCTCCCGCGCGGTCTGCGCAAAAGTTTATCGCCGATGAGGCTGTATCCTTCACGGATTTTTGTTGCCGATTTACAATTTTTTGGCGGCAAAACTCACGACGTATGCGCGATTTTGCCGAATTTGCACAAGAGCCGCACTCACCACTTGTTGTGGACCTTCTCCGCGAAGCACAGCACGTTTTCGAGGGTTATCTCCTTGCCGTCGTCCAGGACGCACTTGCCGCTGACATATCCGAAAACTTGGTGCGGTATCATACACATAACTTTGAGGTCGAAGGGTTCATAGCGGTCGATGAGCGGATGGAAAGTGCAATCCAGCCTGCCGTCCTCGGAGGTGAACTTCCAGTCCTCCATATATCTCGGCGCGCCCTCCTCGTCGCCGGGGATGTGGAAAGTGGTGCGTCCGATCTTGTGGGACTTGCCGTTGTAGAAAAACATATCCTCGCTTGCGGCTTCCGTATTGCCAAAACCGTAACCGATGTTCCAGCCGAAAGTGCTTCCGTCCTCGAGCCGGGTCTGCAGGCTGCCCCAATACCAGGTGTTGTCGTAGGTCCAAACGCCGCGTCCCCAATCGAGGGTCCCCATACTATCCGCCTTGTCGAAGGGATACTCCTTGTCGCCGAGCTTCAACGTGCCTTCCGCGGTCATACAATTGATCTTCTGATTGAAATAGAAGTGCTTGTCCTTGTCGAAGGGCGTGGCGATCACCATACTCTCCTCGGGGAAGTCGGTGAGGGTGATATCCCAGCTGACGTCCGTGCCGAGTTTATCCGCGTTTGGATAAATGCCGGTGAGGTGGCGGGTGGTGCCGTCGTTGGTGATGGTCATCTCCACCTTGCCGTTTTTCCAATGCACGTCACCCTGCTCGCTGGTGCGCGGCATATTGAGTTTGCCCATCGGGAAGAGGAAGATCGACGTATTGGTGAATTGCGCGGGCGTCTCGAAGTCCATCACCGTGAGGCTGAGCGCGCCCACAAAGCCGAGGTCGCTCACAGTGATGCAGATGGCGTACTTCGTGTTGCCGACATAATAATAGTCCCACTCCTTGAGGCGGGTCTTGCTCGCCTTGACGTTCTCGCGATTGTAGTTGTACAGCATCTTTTTTGCGTAGCCCGGAGTCGCGATGTTGCCCTGCTCGTTCAAAAGATCGATTTTTTCTGTGATTTCGTTTTGCATAAAAAGCCCCTCTTTCTTTGTTTATCGATTTATTTTAGCACACTCCCGCGCTCATATCAAGCGGCAAAGCAAAAAAACACGCGCGAGTCGCTCTTTCATCGCCAACATCCGCGCGTTTTGATTTTTGCTTGGTTTTCTCTACTTCTTTCAGTTACTTTCTTGCTTTTTCTCGTTACCCTTTATTTTGACTTCTAAAACTAAAGCATTAAACATGATGCCGTTATTTGCAAGCACGTCATCTTCCCATTTCAACTTATAGTCATTTTTTATCTCGATGCCATTCATGCGATTCTCGCCAACAGCCTTAGGACTTGGTTCTGGTGCCCAGTCAAGTTTGCCCGCCTTAACTTCCCTATCTATATTCATTGCAAAACTTTTATACATTGCATTTTCTCCGCTTTTATTCACATATGCGCCATCGTTAGTTACCATTACAGCATATCCGACACTTGCAGATTTTTCAGACAGTGCATTGAAATCTTCTATTCTTTTAACATCTCGCCAAATCTTGTGCGGCTTGATTTGTATATTCTTCATGACCTTTTACAGACTTTGTCTTAAATTTCAGCTCAATAGGAATAAGCTCATCATCATCTTCTATGACGATATCATAATAATATCTGTTTTTTTTGGAATTGTTTTCCTCCTCATCTTCTTCTTGCTGTTTGGGTTTAGTTGCATACTCAAGATGAATCTTTGCTCCGATCTCTTTCTTCAATTTCCAAGCCAAATCAAACTGCAATTGCTTTTCGCATACTATCGGCGGTGTGCAGATGAAAGAGATCAACGTGGTTTTGGGGGCGAAGGTCAACGCGCTCCGCAAAAGTGCAAATATCACAAGAGAGAGGCTGGCTGAAATGATAGACGTCAGCCCTCGTTTTTTAGCGGACGTCGAAAGCGGCAAGGTCGGCGTATCTCTCGAGACCCTCAAAAAGCTGTGCGCCGCGCTGTCCGCCACCGCAGACGATCTGCTTGGCATCGCCGTCGCCGAGGACAGATTGCAAAAACAAGTTGTATCCAAACTTGCCGCAGTTGACATCAAATATTATCGCCTTATCCTCGTCATTCTCAACGAACTTGCCAATCTCGATTGAGTTTTCGTTTTTCGCATTTGACTTTGCTTTTCGGATTGATATAATATATATGATACAAACTTGATGACGAGGTGGAAAATGGACAAGGTCTATCCAATCGAAATTTGCGGTTTCAAGACGGAACTTCCCATATTGGCTCTGCCTTCGGGCGTGAGCATCTGTTTTTTCAACCTGCACGGCGATCAGGCGCTGACCGAGCATTGCGGCAAGGCTATCGCGAAACTGCTTGAGGGCGAATGCGACGTGATCGTGACGGCGGAGTCGAAGGGATTGCAACTTGCGCACGTTGTGGCAAGAGAGCTTGGGCATCGCTACTACGCCGTGTGCCGCAAGAGCAAAAAGCTGTATATGCAGGACGGCATCGAGGCTTCCGTCAAGTCGATAACGACGGGCGAGGCGCAAACTCTTTATCTCAGCAAGCACGACGCCGATCTGCTCAAGGGCAGACGCGTTGCCATCGTGGACGACGTCGTGTCAACGGGCGGAAGCCTGCTCGGGATCGAAAAGATCGTGGAACTCGCGGGCGGCAACATCGTCAAAAAAGCTTTCGTACTCGCGGAAGGCGACGCGCGCGACAGAAAAGACATCGTCTATCTGGCGGGGATCCCGCTTCTCAAATGAATATGTTGGAGCTGTTGATGCCTGCGGGCAACCTCAAAAAGCTCAAATGCGCGTTGCATTTCGGCGCGGACGCCGTCTATATAGGCGGCAAAAATTTTTCTCTGCGCGCTTTTGCGGACAATTTCACGGACGACGAGATCGCCGAAGGCGTGAAATATGCCCATACCCTCGGAAAAAAGGTGTACGTGACGGTCAATATCTTCGCTCGCGACGCCGATATGGACCTTGCCGCGCGCTATTTTGAATTTTTGGAAAAAGTCGGCGCGGACGCCGTGCTGATCTCGGATCTGGGTCTGCTTTCCCTATGCCGAGAAGTTGCTCCTCATC
>CANQZE010000028.1 GCA_947628255.1 uncultured Clostridia bacterium
CGGCATCGGCAACGGCACATCAATCATCATCTTCATCGGCATTCTCGCGACGGCAGGCACATCCATCTCCGGCGCATTCAAGCAGGTTGGCGAGAACTGGGTGTACATTTGGAACATCATTGGCTATATCATAATGGTGGTCGGCATCCTCGCGTTCATCGTGTTTGTGGACGGAGCGGAGCGCAGGATTCCCGTGCAATACTCGAAGCAGGTCAAGGGCAACAAGATGTACGGCGGTCAAACGACGTATATCCCCATCCGTGTCAACGGCAGCGGCGTTATGCCCATCATCTTCGCGTCATCGTTGCTTATGTTCCCGCAGATGATCATACAGCTCTTCTTTGCGGATTCCGAAGCCAACGTCTGGTACTCGAGATATATGGGAACAGGCACTCCCGTCTACTATGTGTTGCTCGCATTGCTCATCCTCGGCTTCTCGTATTTCTATGCGCAGATCCAATTTAATCCCGAGGACGTCTCCAAAAACATACAGCAGTACGGCGGATTCATCCCCGGCACGAGAGCGGGCAAACCCACAAGCGATCTGTTGAAGAAGGTCAACAACCGCATCACGCTGTTCGGCGCCATCTTCCTTATGATCATCTCGCTTGTGCCGACGTTCATCTTCCTCGCGCTTTCCGGACAATATTCCGGATATGACCTCGGGCTTGCAAACTCATTCTCCGCGACGGGACTTCTCATCGTCGTGTCGGTCGCTCTCGAGATCAACAAGCAACTCGAGTCGCAGATTATGATGAAGCACTATAAAGGCTTCCTCAAATAACAAAAATTCACAGTATTTGCGCCGCGCGATCCCAAACTTCGGTTGCACGGCGTGAAAAAATGTGATATAATATCAAAATTATGAAAAACATCATTCTTTTAGGCGCACCGGGCGCAGGCAAGGGCACGCAAGCTGCTCTCATCTCAGAGGAATACGGCATTCCTCATATTTCCACGGGCGATATTCTGCGTCGCAACATCAAAGAGGGGACTCCCCTCGGCGTGAAGGCGAAGAGCTATATCGACGCGGGCGAACTTGTTCCCGACGACGTCGTCATCGGATTGGTGGAGCAGAGACTTCGCGAAGAGGATTGCAAGGGCGGCTACATATTGGACGGATTCCCTCGCACCATCCCTCAAGCCGAGAGCCTCGACAAAGTTGCGCGCATAGACATCGCTCTCAACATAGACGTCCCGTTTGACGTCATAATGGACAGAATGAGCGGCAGAAGGATGTGCGCGTGCGGCGAGACGTATCACGTTTCCACGCTGGGTGGCGCCACCACTTGCAAAAAGTGCGGAGGCACGCTGTATATCCGCGACGACGACAGACCCGAGACCGTCGCCAACAGACTGAAAGTTTACGAAGCGCAGACTCGCCCCCTCATTGATTATTATCGTAAGCAGGGCAAGCTCAAGGACGTAAACGCTGTGGGCGCCATAGACGAGATATTCGAGAATGTCAAGAAGGCGCTCAAATGATCCACATCAAGACCGAGCAGGAGATCGAGTGCATGCGCCGTTCGGGAGCAATCCTCAGAGATTGCTTGCTCTTCCTCGAGGAGAGAGTGAAACCCGGCATAAGCACGAAGAGATTGGACGAATTTGCCTATGATTACATCGTCAGGCACGATTCAAAACCGTCTTTCCTCGGCTACGGCGGCTTTCCCGGCACGATATGCGCTTCTGTTGACGAAGTTGTGGTCCACGGCTTTCCGTCGGACAAGAGATTGGTCGAAGGAGAGATCCTCTCGATAGATTGCGGACTCATCTTCAAGGGCTGGCAGGCGGACGCCGCAAGGACGGTCGCCGTCGGGCAGATATCTTTGGAAAAGCAGGCGCTCATCGACGTCACAAGGGAGAGCTTCTTTGAAGGGGTAAAGCATTTCAAGGCGGGAGGTCACCTCGGCGACATCTCCAACGCCGTGCAGACATATTGCGAGTCGCGCGGATACGGAGTTGTCCGCAGTATGGTCGGACACGGCATCGGAAGAGAGATGCACGAAGATCCCGCGGTCCCGAATTACGGTATGGCGGGACACGGCACAAAACTCAGGACGGGGCTTGTGCTGGCGATAGAACCTATGATAACGATGGGGACTTGGGAGACGACGGGTACAGGTTGGACTTGCGTCACAAAGGACGGCAAACCGTCGGCGCACTATGAGAACACCGTCGCTTTGACGGAGAGAGGAGCAGAGATTCTGACGCTGTAATATGGAGTTGGGACAAGTGGTATATTCGAAGGCCGGTCGCGACGCAGGCAGCTACTATTGTGTGGTGGAGCTTGTTGATGACGCGCGCGTCAGGATTGCCGACGGAGATCTGCGCCGAATCAAAAAGGCAAAACTCAAAAACGTAAAGCATCTCGGCACTGACGGCGTTGTCCTCGAAAAGATAGCGGCAAAGCTCTCAAGCGGCGCGCAGGTGTTTGACGCGGAGCTGTACAGCGCGCTAAGGCTGTACAATCAAAAATAATAAGGAAGGGTGTAATGTCAAAGGAAGACGTCATCGAAACCGAGGGCAAAGTCATTGAGGTTCTGCCCAAGACGCAATTCAGAGTGATGCTGTCAAACGGCCATGAGATACTCGCGTATCTCGGCGGCAAGTTGCGCATCAACAACATCAGAATTCTCGAGGGAGACAAAGTCAAGATCGAAATGTCGCCCTACGATCTTACGAAGGGCAGGATAATCTACCGCAATAAGTAAGAATAAAACAAAAAAGTTTTTTGGAGGATCAACTATGAAGGTCAGACCGAGTGTAAAACCGATGTGCGACAAATGCAAGGTCATCAAAAGGAACGGCAGAGTGATGGTCATCTGCTCGAAGTATCCCAACCACAAGCAACGTCAAGGCTGATTCCGTGAGGATGAGGTCAGACGTTTGGCATTTATATAGGAAACAGGCATAGGGCGGCTGGTTGCTCCATTCCACTCATCGGGCAACTCCCTGTGCGGTCATATATATAAACAAACTGTACACAATTTTTCGGAGGTAAAAAATGGCAAGAATTGCTGGCGTGGATCTTCCGCGCGACAAGAGAGTCGAATATGGGCTTACCTACATTTACGGCATAGGTTTGCCGACCTC
Source organism: uncultured Clostridia bacterium (assembly GCA_947628255.1). Classification (GTDB taxonomy): domain Bacteria; phylum Bacillota; class Clostridia; order Christensenellales; family CAG-917; genus CAG-475. Next base: position 3,097 of record CANQZE010000028.1, read on the forward strand.
TCAGGAAATTCTTCGCGCGACGGGGATAAGTCCCGACGTGCGCGTCAAAGACCTGACAGAGGAGCAAGTGAGCCTCATTCGCGATTACATTGAAAAGAATTTGCACGTCGAGGGCGATCTCAAGCGCGAAGTTCAGCTCAACATCAAGAGACTTGGCGAGATAGGTTGCTATCGCGGCGTCCGTCACAGAAAGGGTCTGCCCGTCAGAGGACAGAATACCAAGCAAAATGCCCGTACACGCAAGGGTCCGAAGCGCGCTGTGGCTCGCAAGAAGAAATAAGGAGTGAACTATGGCAGGTATTGCAAGAAAAGCTATAAAAAAGAGAAAAGATATCAAACGCGTTGAGAAAGGTCAAGTGCATATCCACGCTTCCTTCAACAACACGATCGTCACCGTCACAGATATGAACGGCAACGCAGTCTCTTGGTCGAGCGCAGGCAAGCTCAAGTTGCGCGGCAGCCGTAAGGCAACTCCGTTTGCGGCTCAGATGGTCAGCGAGGACGCGGCAAAAGTCGCGTACGATCAAGGAATGAGGACCGTCGAGGTCTATGTCAAGGGCGCAGGACAGGGCAGAGAGTCCGCTATCCGCGCACTCGGCAACGTAGGTTTGGAAGTCACGCTCATTCAGGACGTGTCCCCCATCCCTCACAACGGTTGCCGTCCGCCCAAGGCGAGAAGGCTGTAATTTAGGAGGTTGAACTTATGGCAAAATATACAGGTCCCGTATGCCGTCTTTGCAGACGCGAGGGTTGCAAGCTCTATCTGAAGGGCGCAAGGTGCAACACAGATAAGTGTGCCTTCTATGACAGGAAAAACGTTCCAGGCTCCGACCCCAAGGCGAGAAGCAGGAAAAAAGCGAGCGGCTATTCCATCCAGCTTCGCGAGAAGCAAAAGACAAAGCGCTACTACGGCGTGACGGAAAAGCAGTTCAAGATGTATTATGACACGGCGTCGGAGATGCGCGGCATCACCGGTGAAAATATGCTCACTCTCATCGAGAGACGTCTTGACAACGTCGTCTACAGGCTCGGCCTCGGCGTTTCCAGAGCGCAGGCTCGTCAGATCGTTTGCCACGGTCATATCACGGTCAACGGCAAGAGAGTCGACATCCCGTCATATCTCGTCAAAGTCGGCGACGTGATCGCCGTCAAGGAAAACAAGCAAGATTCCGTGATGTGGGAAGACATCAAGCAGACAAAGAATCTGAGCATCGTCAAGTGGCTGACATTTGACAACGCAACGCTCACAGGCTCCGTCGTCGCGCTTCCCGAGAGAGCGGACATCGACCTTGACATCCAAGAGCATCTCATTGTCGAGTTGTATTCCAAATAATTAGGAGGATACGGAAAATGATGCAGATCAAAAGCCCTCACATAGATTTTGAAGAGAACGAGAGCAAAAATTATGCGAAGTTCGTCGTCTTTCCGCTTGAGCGCGGTTTTGGCACGACAATAGGCAACTGCCTGCGTCGCATTCTTCTCTCCGCGCTTCCGGGCGCCGCGGCAGTCGGCATCAAGATCGCCGGGATAGAACACGAGTTCTCCACAATTAAGGGCGTAAAAGAGGAAGTCACGGAGATCATCCTCAATCTGAAATCAGTGCGTTTTAAGGCGGTGGAGTCGCTTGACGGCGCAGGCAAACAGCAATGCCGTCTGCATATGAACACCGTCGGCGTCGCGACCGCTGCGGATATCGAGTGTCCTTTCGGCATCGAGGTTATGAATCCCGAACAGATCATCTGCACGCTCGACGAGGGCGCCGAGATCGATATGACGATATATGTTGACCGCGGCAGAGGATATGTTCCCGCGTCCCAAAACAAGGATATGTCTCAGCCCATCGGCTATATCCCCATCGACTCCATCTACACGCCCGTCATCAAGGCGAACTATGCGGTTGAAAGCGCGCGCGTCGAGCAAAGCATAGACTTTGACAAGCTCACGCTTGAAGTGACCACGGACGGCACAACTTCCGCCAAGGAGATCACCTCTCTCGCCGCAAAGATTATGAACGACCACATCAAATTGTTTGTCGAGCTTGTGGACAAGATGGACGAGACGCCCATCCTCATCCAAAACGAACCCGACAACAAGACAAAGGTGCTTGAGATGTCCGTTGAGGATCTCGATCTCTCGGTGCGCTCCTACAACTGCTTGAAGCGCGCAGGCATCCACACCGTCGAGGATCTCACAAAGCGCTCCGAAGAGGATATGCTCAAAGTGAGAAATCTCGGAAGAAAATCGCTAGAAGAGGTTGTCAAGAAGCTCGAAGAGCTCGGACTCAGCCTCAAGACCCAGGAGGACTAAGTTATGCCCAAGAAATTAGGAAAACGCACAGACCAAAGAATGGCTATGCTCAAAAATCAAGTTTCGGAGCTGTTGTGGTACGGTGAGATCGAGACGACGGTCGACCGCGCAAAGGCAGTCAGAAGCCTCGCAGAGAAGTATATCACCATCGCGATCAGAACATATCAAGACGACGTCAAGGTGACAAAGACCGTCACCAACACCAACGCGAAGGGCGAAAAGTCGCAATCTCAGGTGCAATTCACCAACGACGGCCCCAAAAAGCTCGCCGCTCGTCGCAGACTTATGGCAGAACTTGTCGACATCCAAGAGGTCAAAGCCGACAAGGAGTCCAAAGCGGCATTCCGCGCTCGCATCAAGGACACAAAGCATCCTCTCATCGAGAAGATATTCAAAGAGTATGCGCCCAAATATGCCGATCGCAAAAACGAGAAGGGACAGGGCGGCGGATACACGCGCATCCTCAAGACGGGCTTCCGCAGAGGCGACGCCGCCGAGATGTGCATCCTCAGATTGATCTGAGCGCGTCTTTGATCCGATTATTGACGGGCGGTTTGACTTTTGTCAAACCGCTTATCATTTTTTTCGGACCGTAAATTTATATCCGCAAAAAAGCGTCGCATTTGCGCGGCGCACTTGACATCGAGCAGGTATTTTTATATAATTTTATATATAGAATTTATGGGGAGAGCGTATGATCGCAACAGTCATCGAGTTTTTCAGAAAAATTTTCGCGGGCAATGACTTTTTGACATTGTACGTCATCTCCATCATTCCCGTCATTGAGCTTCGCGGCGCGATCCTGTTTATGCCCGGAATGTTTTTGAAGGGCGCGGCGGACGCGTTTATCAACACCTACATAGGGATGTGGTGCTGTATCGCGGGGTCCACGACGGTCATTTTGCCGCTCATTCTCATCACTCGCCCCCTCCTCAAGAAGTTGCGCAACACCAAGTTGTTCGCCAAATTCGCGAAAAGTCTGGAGTCCAACCTCTCCGACAGGGCGGAATCCGCATACAACGCGGAGGAACAGCGCCGCAAGGATGAGGAGCGCGTCAAAAAGGGCAAAAAGCCAAAGCGCAGATATAGCACGGACACAAAAAAGTTTTGGGGACTTTTTGCATTTGTTGCCATTCCGCTCCCGATGACGGGCGCGTGGACGGGTTCGTGCGTGGGCAGTTTCCTCGATTTTCCCGTGTGGAAGGCGTCGCTCGCCGTTTTCCTCGGCAACATAGTCGCTGGACACATTCTGATGGCTATCGCGTGGTTCTTGCCCAACGAGTATGCGGACATTTTCCTTGCGGGATTCGCCGTGTTGGCGGTCGCGCTTGCGGTTATGCTTGCGTACTCCCGCGGTCGTAAAAACGAGAAGAAGAGAAGGCAGGAGCGCGCGAAATACTCCAATCAAAACGAGTATGAGCTTGCCGTGCTTCAGCGCGAGGCGGGCGAGGACGGCTCCGTGATCATCAAAAAGGAGTACATTGACAAGTACGGCGACAGGCACATAATCATAGGACACGACGAGAGCAAAAACTCCGACGCGGTTGGTCCCGACGACGTCATTTGAGTTGCGGTTTGACAAAAAATCAAGCCGCGATTTTTTTTTGCGCGAATATCTCAAAAATTTTTTCCGTCGCCGATTTTTGCTCATCTGCGCGCTTTAACTTGCCAAATGCCGAAATATATATTAAACTGATTAAGTAGTTTATTGTTGTCGGGATTTTATTCCCGATCGCACGCGGAGGGCGTATGAAGAAAGTTTTGATTGGCATATTGATCCTGATTCCGATTTTTATATTGCTGGTCGTGGCTCTCGTATCCAATCTCATTCAACTCCAAGCCTGGATCGCCGTTGAAGATCTTTCCGTCACTTACAAAAATTCCGCAAACGAAGTGACCATTTTGCAACTTTATCTTGACGTGCGGGACGACACCGTTTTTCATATGACGGATTGGGTGGACGTCACCGTCACTCCCGACAAAGCAAACCACTACACCGTGGACTGGGAGATCAACAACCTTGTCTGCCTCGAAGACGACTATCAGCAGCGCTACGATGACTATATCCGCGACCCGCAAGGCACGCCCGTGCATCCCGCTGCAGTGCTTGTGGACGGCGAAGGCCGGGATTCCGACGTCAACACGTCGGGCGATTTCAAAGTCAACGCATATTGCAATTTCGGCGTAACAGTGCGCGCCGAGACCATCACCAAACACTTTTTTGTGAATATTGTGGGCGACACGGTGCATAGCGTCGCGCTGACCGATCTCGACGGAGGTTTTTCCTCTACGATGACGGTGGGCGAGAGCAAAAGGCTGTGCGCGTCGTACGTCCCGATCGACAGTATCATCACAAGTTTGCAATTTTCCTCCACGGACGAGTCCGTGCTTACCGTTGACCAAAACGGCGTGATCACCGCGGTCTCGGAAGGCTCCGCGACGGTCACCGTGAAGGCGGACAAACACAAAAGCGAAGGTGAGTACGTTTTCAGCAACGACTACTCCGTGAGCGTCCGCGCCGGCGCGAGCAAATGGGGAGATCGCATTGTCCTTCCCGAATCCGAGGACGGCAAATACGACGTCGAGGCTCTGGGCATAGGGCAGAAGCAGATCGACGTAGGCGCCTGCTCGGGATGCTCGATCTCGGACGGCAAACTCGAGATGTCACAGGACAGAGCCATCGTCGCGTTTGCCGACGGAAGTACGCTTGCCGTGGAGATCTGCGGACCCGACGACATCGAGATCGCTCATAGCGGATTTTTCGACGAGGAGAGCGGCTACGTGCTTGGCGTGGGAGACTTCGGCATCAAACTTGCGGCGCGCTATCGCGCAACGGCGGACGATCGCGTCCCCAACGTCGTGTGGACGTCCGACAACGGAGCGATCGCTTCCGTGAGCGAGGACGGCTCAGTGACGGGACTTGCCGAGGGCAGGGCGACAATCACCGCGACTTTGGGAGAAAAGAGAGCTTCGATCACTCTCAATGTGCGGCAAAAGACCACATCGCTCAGACTGTTGACCTCAAACGAGATCCTCGAAGCGGGGCTTGCGAGGCAAACCGTTTTCGCCGCGGAAAAATATGTGTACGAGACCGACGCCGAGGGCGGAGACCTCGCCGCGCTCACAGAACCGAACAGCGTTTTGATACGCGTGCAGGGCGAACCCGAAAACGCGTCCTCCGAGGAACTTGCGCAGTTTTACAGTCGCTATATCTTCGAGATCGAAGTCGGCGAAACTTGCGCGCATTTCGACGATAAGATCGCCAACAAACTCATCTTCGACGCGCAGGCTCTCGAAGGCAATGGGCTGAGAGAGATCACCGTGAAAGTTTCCGCAAAATATCCGCGCTTCGAGACGAGTCAGCGTCACACGACGGATAGCGTCACGATCAACGCGGTTTTCGGCGTGGAAGTCGCCAATTTCGAGCAGATGATGCGCGCTACAAAGCGGCAACGCGAATATTTCAATCGCGCGGACAACATCATCCCGGGCGAGGATCTTGACGTCCTCACCGCTCCCGACGGCGAGGAGTACCGCGTGCATATCGGCAACAGGGCAAAGCGCAGCTATGCCATCACGCTCGCAGGCAACGTCAGTCTCGCCGAGGGTCAAAAGTTGGATTACCAAATGAAAGAGGGCGTTTGCGTCGTGCTTTTCGGCAACTTGTACGGCAACGGATACATCATATCCGCCAAGCCCGAAAACGTCGTGAACGGCAGAAGTCATCTCATACGCGGCGCCGCAAGCGACATCACGGTGAGCAACGTCCACGTCCGTCATCAAGACGTGCAGATCGACGTTTTGGATTCTACCACATTCACGGACGGCTATTGCATCGCGGTGGAGGACATCGACAGCTTGAATTACCGCGTGGAAAACTTTACGCTGGAGTACAGCATCCTTGAAAACAGCTACGGCGGCGTCATCCTGCGCAACGCGGACGTCGCGATCAAGGGATGTATCATCCGCAACATCTCCACGAGCGGCGTAAACGGCTTCGCGAGAGTGTACGACAACTATCTCGTGTTCCCGAGACTCGCTCTGCACAATTCCATCTTCTCGTCCGTCATCGCCTTCAATGTCGGCATAAATCACGAGCAATATTCCGTCAACAAGAACAACACGGGCAGATTCTCCGCGATCAAACCCAAAGATCCCGATAAGCCCACAAGCGACGAGATCTCCCAAAGCCGAGAGGAGAGCTACAAGTGGACTGAGGAAAACCTCGTCCCCAAGAGGTATGTCCCTTGCTTGGATCAGACGGGCTTTTTGGATATATACGGATGGCAAAACGCGACCAAGGTCAATCTGATCGACACGGGCGATAAAAAGTACAACCAGATGCTTTCCGCCATCGTCGGGCCTCTCGTCGAAAACCATCCCGTCTTTCAGCCGTGCGTATGCACCTACAACGGCATCAAATATTTGCATCTCGGCATAATGTCCGTGGGCATCAACATACCAAAATTGGGCGAGCGCCTCTTCCTGCAAGCCACATTCGAGGACGACAGATTCATCAAACTCACGCTGACGGGCTTGTCGACGGACGTCCCCGGACTGCCCCTCGACGTCAAGACCATCCTCGACCTCTTTATGGATCAGCTGTCTCTCGAGATGTACAACTATAGGAGCGACGCGGATTTGGGTCCCGGATCGACCTATGAGATCAACAGCAAACTCATCAACCACTTGCACAGCTGATGTCTCCGCCTTCCGCCGCGGGGAAGCGAAAAGCAATTTTGAGCTGTTTGCAAAAACACTTGTGTTTTTGTGACGTAAGTTATATAATATATCGCGAGAATAAAATTTTTAGGGAGGCTTATTATGCCACTTGTTACATCAACCGAAATGTTCAAAAAGGCGTATGAGGGCGGCTACGCCATTGGCGCTTTCAACGTCAACAATATGGAGATAATCCAAGGCATCGTCGAGGCGGCGACGGAGGAACACGCTCCTCTCATCCTGCAAGTCTCGTCGGGCGCGCGCAAGTACGCCAACACGACCTACCTCACCAAGATGGTGGAGGCGGCGATTGAGACAAGCGGTCTCCCGATCTGCTTGCACCTCGATCACGGCGACAGCTTCGCGCTCTGCAAGGATTGCGTTGACAATGGCTTCACGTCCGTTATGATCGACGCAAGCGCTCATCCGTTTGCCGAGAACATCAGCATCACAAAACAGGTTGTCGAGTACGCGCACGATCACGGCGTCGTCGTCGAGGCTGAGCTGGGCAAGCTCGCCGGCATCGAGGACGCGGTCAACGTTTCCGAGAAGGACGCCGCTTTCACCGATCCCGATCAAGTGCAGGAGTTCGTCTCCAAGACGGGCGTCGACTCTCTCGCCATCGCCATCGGCACATCTCACGGCGCATACAAGTTCAAGGGCGAGCCTAAGCTCCGCTTCGACATCCTCGAAGAGGTCGGCAAGCGCCTTCCCGGGTTCCCGATCGTATTGCACGGCGCTTCATCCGTTCCCGAGGAACTCGTCAAGATCGTCAACGAGTACGGCGGCAATATGCCCAACGCCAAGGGCGTTCCCGAGGAGATGCTCCGCAAGGCGGCTTCAATGGCTGTCTGCAAGATCAACATCGACTCCGACCTGCGCATCGCAGTCACCGGCGCCATCCGCGAGCATTTTGCTCTCAATCCCGCCCACTTCGATCCTCGCCAATACCTCGGACCGGCAAGAGAAGCTGTCAAGCAGGTGGTGAAGCATAAGATTGAGTGTGTGCTTGGTTGCGCCAACAAAGCGTAAAACCGCACAATTTGGCGAATAGCTTTGTCAGAACCCTTTTTCTTCGCGGTCACGTACGTTTGAGTACGCTCGCGCTCAGAAAAAGGGTTCTTTTGCGCTCTTCATCCAATTTGAGCGGTTTTACTGCAAACAACTTTGTCCTAGCTTTCTTATCCTATACGACAGTCTTGTCCGAGCGACCCCGCGGAGCGGGTGGAATTTACCCAAGTACGCAGTTAGAGCGGATCTGCACCCCACAAAATTCGTTCCACTTGTGGAATATTTCTCTATAATGTTACGTCGTCACTCATTTTGCGGGGACCCCGCAACGGCACAGAAACAGTCTGCGTTAAAAGCGGGCAAAGCCCGCAAATCCAAGCGCAAAAAATAGCGAGCCATATGCGCATCTTAGAATTGCTTCTTGCCACTTCTTGCATATTAACGCAACGCTTGTCTGAGCGATACGGGGTCCCCGAAAATTACGTAGTGATTTTTTGGGGTAAGAAAGCGGAGTAGCGCCGCATTTTGCGGTGGGCTTTTAAGCGCCTTGCTTCGCAATGGCGTCAAGCCCTTAGCAAAATGCAGGCGGGAGAGGTTGGGTTTCTAATCCCCTGTCTGAGACACTCACGCTTATTTGCTTGAATTTCGACCAAACTTTGTCTGAGCAAAGTGTTCTCCATCAAAGGGGATCCTTCGACGAGCTCAGGATGACAATGTTATTACAAGGGGATTCTTCGACTACGCTCAGAATGACAGGAAGATAAATGCTTGGACAATCCCCTCAGTCCGCTCGGCAGAGCGGACAGCTCCCCTTGTTTGCCCACAAAAAAATGTAATATTTTTGAGGACAAACAAAGGGCGCCTTGGCTCGGACAAGTCTGTCGTAGAGTATAAGAAAGCTCGGACATAGATGACATTGAATCCCTCGGACACGGCATAGCGTATAGTATAAGAAAGCTCGGACATAGATGACGTTGAATCCCTCGGACACGGCGAAGTCCGTGAACAAGCACACGTGGAAAGAGGGCATTTCTCGCTTTTACACTCCTCAAATTTTGTCCGAGGTCTCGCGGGTTTTTGTCTACACGGGAAATATTTTTATGCAGGAATTTTGCATAAATATGCAGAAAAATTTATAAAGATTATACATTTACTTTTTTGCGTGCGGCGTGTATAATACTTTTGTTTTGGACAAAAAAATCGGAGGTGCAATTATGATTGCGGATTGCAGGCAAGTGAAACTCGCTAGAAATCTCGTCAACTATTCCGTCAAGGTGGGGAAGGGCGACAAGGTGTGGCTTGACGTCATCGGCGATTGCGGAAATTTGGCGGAGATCGTCGTGAAAGAGATATATGCTGCGGGCGGCGTGCCGTTTGTACACATCGAAAACAGGCGCATTCTTCGCGCCGTGCTTCTGGGCGCGAGCGAGGAGCAACTGAAGATCTTGAGCGAGCGGGACTGCGCGCTTATGGACAAGATGGACTGCTATATCGGCATACGCGGCGGCAACAACAGCTATGAGCTGAGCGACGTGCCCGAGGAGAGGATGCGCGCATATGAGACGATATATTCCGTGCCCGTAC
>CANQZE010000029.1 GCA_947628255.1 uncultured Clostridia bacterium
GATATTAATTTTAAAGATAATTTTGTAACATGTAAATCATCTCATAAAAAAAGAGTTATATATCAGCCGCCTCACAGCGCTCTTGCCCGAAAGCAATTGGGCGACCCTCGCCGCGGCGGCGTTACTCAGATGCCCGCGGTCCGACAGTATGCGCGCCTTGATCTGCGCGGGATAGTTGCCGCACCGCAACATCTCGACGTCGTGATTCGCCTCGAGCAACACGACCTCGCTGTTCTTGATGTTTTTGAGCAATCCCACCGTTGGGACGCCTATGTCCGTCGCGACGCTCAAACGCGCGCTCCCGCACTCGAAACTGTACGCGAGCGGATACGCCGCGTCGTGCGGCACGCGGAAGGGCGTCACCGAGATATCCCCTATCCCGAAGCCGTTTTCATAGGCGGCGACCTCTTTGAGATTGCTTATCCCGCCCTGCTTCGCCGCGATCGCCCTCGCCGTGAGCGGGTGCGCGTAGACGGGGACGCGTCCTTCAAGCCTCGGCAACGCGCGGATGTGATCGTCGTGTTCGTGAGTGATGACGATCCCGTCCAACATATCGGGAGTCAATCCGAACTCCTTTAGCGCCGCCACGACGCGAGAATACGCTATGCCCGCGTCGAGCAATATAGCCGTGCGCTCCGAAAAAATGAGGGTGGCGTTGCCTTTGCTGCCACTTGATATGGACACAAGTTTCAATGACATTTTGTTCAAATGAGCGAGGCTATGCCCCGCTCATCAATGCGTGTGATATGAAAATCAGATCTCGCTCTCTTCCTGTTCCGCCCTGTCTTCCATTCGGTTGATAAGCACCGAGAAAACGATGGACAAAACGAACAATATCGCAAGCAGGGCAAGCATCACGACAAATATGATCCTGTCCTTGATGACGAATCTGTGCTTGACGACGTCGTTGACAAGTTGCGCGATCATACAGCCGAGCGCCACAAACGAGAGAATGCCCGAGATGGGACGCGGATATCTGCCGGCGATCAATCCAATGAGCAAGATCAGCGTCGTGAGCATCGCCATCGCCATAACGACAAGATCGAGGATGCGCGCTATGGGATAGAAGCTGAATTTCAACGATTTATCTATCCAACTTTGGATCACCCATATCGTGTTGAACTCATTGAAGTCGACGCTGCCGATCGTCACTTTGAAATATGACAGGATGAAGGGCAAAGTCACCAAAGCGGACAACAGGAAGGAGATGAATGCATACAACCGAACCAACGGACGACGCTTCTTTTGGGCTTTCTCTTTGTCCACGGCCTTAAACTCCGTCGCCTCGATGTCGTCGTGCGATTGAGAGGGCGCCTGCGTCCTGCCGTCTGTGCGAAGCACGGAGCTGTCCTGCGTCATATACGGCACGACCGCGAGCGGCACGACGATGGGCTGAAGCTGGATCGTGTTGTGCTTCGGCGCGACGATGGGGACGGGACCGCCTATGCCGACGGGCTTCATAACGGTGACGTCCGAGCCTTCGTCGGGTTGCGGAGAACCGTAGGCTTCCGCCTCAAAGATAAGCTCTTCCTCGGGAACAGTCTCCTGTACGGGGATCAACGGGGTTTCAATTTGAACACGTTCTTTCTTTGCCATATTTACTCCTTGCGAAATGCAGGTTTTATTTGAGATAGCCGTACTTCTCGGATGATATCAACGAGCAGATGACGCTCACGACGAAATAGCCTAAGCCAAACACCGCGACGGAGAAAAGCTCGCTGGTTTGATAACCTTTGATGATGTCGGTCATAAAATCCACCTTCTCCACGCCGAGCGACGGAGCGCCTACGAGATAGATGATGACCACGGAGAACACCGCCGCCAGATATACGATCGCGGAAGGCAGATACCTGCGCGGCTTGATGGCGCCGAACATACCGACGATCGCCTTGATGAAGTTGACGAACACCGCGATCAATCCGACGATGAGAATGAGCGACGGCACGGATTGCAACCACGCCGAAGCGGCGGCTTTGGAACTCCAGCCCGCCTTCAGACTGACCTTGAATGCGTCAATGACGTTGCCTATCGCGCCAAGCTCATCGGGAATGAGGGCAAACTTCGAGTTGTTCATCTTTACGCCCGCCGCGTCCAGCGCGAACAGCAACAATATGGTGGCGGAGACGACAAACATCACGATGCCGAGCCAGACGTTTTTGCTCTTGCGGCGGCGCTTCCACTTTTTGGAAATGTCCTTCTTTTTGGGTTGGAAATCGTGTTCCGTGGTGACGGTCGCCTTCTGATCGGGCTCGTTTTCGGGCGCGTCGATGTGAAGCTGAGGCGTGATGACAAACTCCTGCTTGACGGAAGGCATCGAAACCACATTCTCGCCATGCAACGGAGCGGGCGCCAATCTTATGCCTGCCTCATCGACATACCTATTTTTGTTTTTTGCCTTTTCTGACATAATCTACCTTACAACTTACCGTGACAAAGCGTCATTTCCTGTTTGCGGACGTCCCCGAGAACAAGGGTTTGCCCGCGTCCTCGACAGCGGGAGAATACTGCATCAGCGGCTGATCCTGCGTCACATACGGGACAAACGCGACGGGTTGCACGATGGGCGGCATCTGATAGGGCTTGCCGTCCGCGCCCAACACGTATCCCGCTCCGCCCGCGGGAGGCATCGGATAGGGATATCCGAACGGCGGATACGGATAGGCATAGGGAGAATGCCCCGAGAAATCCGCGGGAGCTTCCTTTTTCTGCTCCTGCTCGTGAGGCGCTTCCGTCGCGTTGAGGGATTGCGCGTACTCGTCGAGAGTGGGGAAAGGCTCGTTTTTGATCTTCTCTTCGGGAGGTTCGATCACCCTGCGCTTGCGCTTGACGGGAGGACTTTGCTTGATCTTGTCCTTTGCAAGCAGAAGCAACGCTCTCGCCCTGTTGCGACCGCAGTTTGTGCAAGCCGTTGCGTTTGGAGGATTGACGTTGCCGCAAGCGGGACACACATAGGCGTCGGAATCGATCTCGTCCTCTTCGACGCGGGAATACGGATCGGCATAATACTCCGCGAAATCGCGAAGGGATTTGGAGAGCGTCTTGAGTTGAGCGACGTCCTCGCTGCCGAACTCCTCGAGTTTGGACTTGTATTGCTCGAGCATCTGCACCTTGCCCTTGTAATCCTCTTCCATATCCTCGCGCTGTTTTTCAACGGCTTTGAGAGCGTTCTCTCTGTCCTCGTCCGCCTTGGCGCGCTTTTCGGCGATCTCCCTGTCGCAGGCAGCCATACGCTCGCGCATAATGCTGTCCACCTTGAGCTTCGCCTTTCTCGCGTCGAGCATATCGGCGTCGGAGTGCGTCTCGCTGTCGACTTGAAGCGGCGCGCCGCAACCCACGCAATATTGCGCTCCCGGCAAATTTTTCATCCCGCAGACGGAACAGACGGGCTTCCTCAGCACGTTGAGTATGCCGCCGCAACGGGCGCAATAGCGACTGCCGCCCACGTTTTTGGAACCGCAAACCGAACATACGGTCTCATAATTTTCAACAACGTCGGCGCCGCAAGTCGGGCAAAACGCCTGCCCCGCCTTGACCTCTGTAGAGCAAATCTTGCAAACAAACATATTCCACCTATTTATTTGCCTTGAAGCTGTCCTTCAAGGATACTATTTCGTTGAATTCGCCGCTGTCGTTCCTCTTGATGAAGTAGCCCTCTCTGAGGAACTGGAAGCGCGTATGCACGGGCGCGTCGCCCACAAGCCTCTCCGCCTTGCCGTGCAACACGGTGAGCGAATTTTTGTTGAGCCTGTCCATATAGTCGCCGTCGCCGTCGTCGATGAGATAGTCGAACTTGTTGAGAGTGACGTCGACGCAGTCCGTCGCGTCCACCCAATGTATCGTGCCTTTGACCTTGACGTTTGCGCCTTCGTCGCCCGAACGCGTGCCTTCGAGATATTTTGCGTGGACGCAGGTCACGTTGCCCGCCGCATCAAGCTCGCAACTCTCGTACGCGATGATGTAGGCGCCTTTCAGCCTGACGATCCCGCCCGGCTTGAGTCTGAAATATTTGGGAGGAGGATCGAGCGCAAAATCGTCGCGCTCTATGTACAGCTCCCGCGAGAAGGGAACGCCGTGCGTCCCCGCGCCTTCAGCCTGAGGGTTGTTTTCGATCTGCATAATCTCCGTCTTGCCCTCGGGATAGTTGTCTATGACAAGTTTGAGAGGATCCGTCACAACCATTGCGCGCTGAGCTTTGAGATTGAGATCCTCCCTCACGCAATGCTCCAACATAGCGATGTCCACCACGCTGTCCGCCTTGGCGACGCCCACTCTGCCGCAAAAATCGCGTATAGCCTCGGGAGTGTAGCCTCTCTCGCGAATGCCGCTCAAAGTGAGGAGCCTCGGATCGTCCCAGCCCCAAACCGTACCCTCGTCCACGAGCTTTTTGATGAAACGCTTGCTCATCACGGCGTGAGTGAGATTGAGACGGGCAAACTCTATCTGCCTCGGGCGCGGATCGAAACCGCAATTTGTCGTCACCCAATCGTAGAGCGGACGATGATTTTCAAACTCGAGCGAACACAGCGAATGCGTGACTCCCTCGATGGCGTCCTCGATGGGATGCGCGAAGTCATACATAGGATATATGCACCACTTATCGCCCGTGTGCGGATGCGTCGCGTGACAAATGCGATATATGACGGGATCGCGCATATTGATGTTGGGCGAGGACATATCGATCTTGGCGCGAAGCACCTTTTCGCCGTCCGCAAACTCGCCGTTTTTCATCCTCTCGAAGAGGTCGAGATTTTCCTCAACGGAGCGATCCCTGAACGGACTCTCCGTGCCGGGAACGCCGAAACTTCCCCTCGTCGCGCTGATCTGCTCCGCACTCAAGTCGCACACGTACGCCTTGCCGTCTTTGATGAGCTTCACCGCGCACTCGTACATCTTGGGGAAATAGTCGCTCGCGTTGTAAAGCCCGTCCCACTCGAAGCCGAGCCACTTGATGTCCTGCTTGATGGACTCCATATACTCGACGTCCTCTTTGGCGGGATTTGTGTCGTCAAAGCGCAGATTGCACTTGCCGTGATACTTCTCTTTCACGCCGAAGTTGATGCACAGCGCCTTGGCGTGTCCGATGTGCAGATATCCGTTGGGTTCGGGCGGGAAACGAGTGACGATCTCGCTTGCCTTGCCGGCGGCGATGTCGGCGTCGATGAAATCTTCGATAAAGTTTTTGACTTCAGCCATTCAGCCTGCCTCCGCAGTTGTAATACAAATCGATATCCCCCGAATATAGCCGCATCCCGTCGCCGTCCTCCTCAAAGCCGAATGGCTTGAGCGCCTCGTCCTTCGCCGCGCGGATGAGAATGGGCGTCCCTTCGCGAAATTTGAAGAACATTGCGTGAAGAAAGAACTTTTTGTCGCCCTCCTCAAGCCCGTCCGCAAACGCGACAAGGTCTATGCGCAAGGTCGGCTCGCCGCTCAGATCGATGTGGGTGCGCATAAGCGCCTTGGGAAAAGAACCGTCGTACATTACAAAATTCGAGCCATCAGGATCACCTTCAAGCCCGAGCGCTTTCATCGCGTCTGTGCACGCTTTTCCCGTTTCAAACCTGACCGTCAACATAGATATATTTATTATAGTATCAAAAGATGTTGATGTCAACACGCTCGCATATAGATTTTTTGGAAAAAATTGTTTATCGCCTAATTCAAAGATTCCTTGAGTTTTTTCTTGGCGGAAAAGATGAGATTGTCCACTTTTTTTGTCTGAATGCCCAGCTCTTTTGCGATCTCCGAATAGGTGCGCGCCTCAAGTCGGAGTTCCAGCACCTGCCTCTCCGCGGGGGAAAGCGCGGTCGCGATCGCCTCGGCAAGCTCGGTGAGTTGCGCGTCCGTGGGAGCCTCCATTTCGGGATCGATGGGAAGGCAATTCGCGGAAAAATGACGGATGGCGTCCACCATAGCGTTGCGCACGCAACGGGTCGCATATGTCTCGAAGGTCGCCTCGCCGCCCGTCGCGTAGGTGCGGATAGCGCGCATAAGAGCGATCATCCCCTCCTGCACGAGATCCTCCCTGTCGATGTCCGCGCAAGTCACAAAATATGAAAACGAGACGGTTTTCACAAGTTTTGAATACCGTCTGAGCAATTCCGTTTCCGCGTCGGCGTCGCCCGCCTGCGCCTTCAAAACCAACATATCGGTCTCGTTCATAAAACCCCCTTGCTCTTTATCTTTCACCTTCGCACAAGCTCAATCACTGCGTCTTTACCTTGCCACCTCGTAAAGTATAACGCCTGTCGCTTGATTAGCGTGCAGGCTCGATCTGCTCCCGCTTTTCACCTTCGCACAAGCTCAATCAACGTGTCTCTGCCTTGCGACTTCGTACAGAATCACGCCTGTCGCAACCGAAGCGTTTAAGCTGTTGATCTTTCCGTATTGAGGGATGGTCAAAACGCCGTCGCAAAGCTCCTTGGTGAGGCGGTGAATGCCTTCTCCTTCGCTTCCGATCACCAAAGCGATGTCTCCCGTCAAATTGACGCATTTTGGGGGTTCACCGTCAAAATCCGTCGCATAAACCCACACATTTTGCTCTTTCAGCTCTCGGATAGCGTCGTTGATGTTTGTCACTTTCGCAACGGGAATATGCTCCGCCGCGCCCGAAGCAACTTTGATGACCGTGTCGTTGACGGACACGCTTCTGCGCTTCGGGATGACGACTCCGTGCGCGCCAAAACACTCCGCGCTGCGCAAGATCGCGCCGAGGTTGTGAGGATCTGTGACGCCGTCGAGCAGCACGACGAGCAACCGCTCTTCCTTTTCCCTTGCGGAGGAAATTATGTCGTCAAGCGACGCATATTGAAAATCCGTCACCGCCGCCACAACTCCCTGATGATTGCCGCCGTCCGCGAGCTTGTCGAGCGTCGCCCTGTCGCAAAAACTTATCGCCGTGCGGGCGTCGCGGGCAAGCGAGCGCACCTTGTTGAGCGCGGGATCGCGATCGTCCTTGACAAGGAAGAGTTTGTCCACCGTTTTGCCCGCAAGATACGCCTCTTTGACTGAATTGCGTCCGTAAATATACATATCCTCGCTCCGATAGAGTTTGCGTATGACCGCCACGAAATTGCCGCGCCATACGCGAAGTTGTCAATTTTGCGGTTCGGCACAATCCTCGAAACATATCGAGAGAAATTGCGCGAGGCGATCGCTGTCGCCGATGAGATAGAGATAGCCTATCACCGCTTCGAATCCGCTCGCGCGCCTATACTCGGCGGGTTCGGCGTGCTTGGCGGACGTCTGTATCTTGCAATTCCGCGCGCGGCGGAAGATGTCCTGCTCCGTCTCGTCGAAAAGAGGGAGCAATTTGCCCGCTTCCTTCGCCTGCGATACGGCGTTGACAACGCGGGTCACCTCGCGATGCAAGGCTCCCGTCTTGCTCGAAGAGCCTACCGTCGCGCGAGTGCGTGTGTACAGCGCCTGCACGGCGTCGCCCACAAAAGCGAGCGCCATCGGATGAAGCCTCAGCGCCTCCTCGCGGGAGACGGGGCGTTGTGCGCAAAAGATCCATTGGTCCGACATAAATTTGATTATAGCATACATTTGCGGCAATTTCAACGCATATGCGGACATTTCCGCGCGCAAAATATGCGCGCGAGCGTTTTCAAACGCTTTTCAAACGCCGACGGATATGATATAATGAATTTTCGGTGCGATACGCGCCCAAAGGTTGAATATGGCGTTTGTCGAAATCAAAAACGTGAGCTACGTCTATCCCCTGCGGGAAGGCGTGAGCCTGAAGGCGATCAAAAATCTCTCGCTCCAAATAGAGGCGGGAGAGTTTGTCGCTCTCACGGGGATGAACGGCAGCGGCAAATCCACGCTCGCAAAACTGCTCAACGGGCTGTTCAAGCCCTCGGAAGGCGAGATACTTGTGGACGGCATATCGACTTCGGACGACAAACGCGTCTTTGATATCCGCAAAAAAGTGGGAATGGTCTTTCAAAATCCCGACAATCAGACCGTCGCGACGATCATCGAGGACGACGTCGCGTTCGGTCCCGAAAACATAGGCCTGCCGCGCGAGGAGATCGTCGAGAGAGTGGACTCCGCCCTCGAAGCCGTGGGTATGAGCGAATATCGCAAAAAACAGTCCTCAAAACTCAGCGGCGGACAAAAACAGCGCGTCGCAATCGCGGGAGTGCTTGCGATGCGACCCGAAGTGCTTATCCTCGACGAGGCGACCTCGATGCTCGATCCCGCCGGCAGAGAAGAAGTGATGGCTGTCGTGAAAAAACTCAACGCTCAAGGCATCACGGTGATCAACATCACTCACAATATGGAAGAGGCGGCGCTTGCAAAACGCGTCGTCGCGCTGCGCAAAGGGCGTCTTGCGATAGACGGCACGCCGTCGCAGGTTTTCTCGTCGGGTCTGCTTAGCTCCTGCGGCCTTGCCCTGCCGCCCGCCGCCGCCCTCGCAAAGGACCTCAAAGAACAAGGCGTCGACATATGCCTCGCGACAACGGAAGATTCGCTGGTGGAGGGATTATGCAAGCTGTTGAAATAAAAAATCTCTCCTATATCTATTCCAAAAAGACGCCGAACGAGAAACTCGCGCTCGACAACATTGACCTCTCCGTGGAGGAGGGCAGTTTCGTCGCGCTCATCGGGGCGACGGGCAGCGGCAAATCCACGTTGATACAGCACCTCAACGGACTTCTCGTTTTGCAGAACAAAAAGCGCTCCTCCGTCACGGTCAACGGGATGAGCGCCGCAAACAAAAAGACGCTCAGACAACTGAGATATCAGGTGGGAATGGTCTTTCAATATCCCGAATATCAGCTGTTTGCCGACACCGTGGAAAAGGATATCGCATTCGGCCCAAAAAATATGAAATTGAGCGCGGAGGAGATCTCCGAACGCGTCAAGCGCGCGATGGAAGTGGTCGGGCTGAACTATGCGGAATTTGCAGAGCGCAGTCCTTTCGATCTGTCGGGAGGAGAAAAACGAAGAGTCGCCATAGCCGGAGTCATCGCTATGCGGCCGAAGATCCTCGTGCTGGACGAGCCTGTCGCGGGACTCGATCCGATCGGGCGGGCAGAACTGCTTTCCCTCATCAAAAAATTGCAAAAGGAAGTCTCCCCCACCGTCATACTCGTCTCGCACAATATGGACGACGTCGCCGCGCTCGCGGACAGGATAATCGCGCTGAAGGACGGCAGGATCGTCGCAGACGGCACGCCGAAACAGGTGTTCGGCGATCGTGAACTCGTTGCCGACGCGGGACTCGATATCCCCGCCGCCGCGCGCATAGTCGACAAACTCGCACAACGCGGGATACAACTCGACAAAACCATAATCACTATGGAAGAGCTGAAGGCCGCCCTGCTCGGACTGCTCGGCAAAACGGGGACGGAAAAGTTCCAAGCGGCAACTCTATTCTCGGACGAGGTCAACGCCGAGGAGAGGGGCGACGGCTCAAATTCAAGCGAAAGCGACCCAATCGAAAGACGCTCAAGCTCAAACGAAAACGCTCTCTCGATCGAGGACGGCGAAGGAGGCGGCAAAGATGTTTAAGGACGTCGCCTTCGGGCAATACTACCCCGCCGATTCCGCCGTACACAGGCTGGACGCAAGGATAAAATTGTTGCTCACTCTCGTCTATGTCATCGGCATTTTCTTTGTGAAGAGCTACTTCGGATTTATGCTGACGGCGGCGCTTCTGTTGCTCATCATTCTCGTCGCGAAGCTGCCTATGGCGAGCGTCCTCAAGAGCGTGAGAGGCATTCTCGTGCTTGTTTTGATCACTGCCGCGATCAACCTTTTTATGATCAAAGACGGCGACGTGCTGGTTGAATGGAAAATCTTTGTTATCACCAAAAACGGGGTTCATACCACCATAAAAATGGTTTTAAGGCTCGTTTTGTTGATTTCGGGCGCGTCTCTGCTTGCATTGACGACGACCCCGGTGGAGCTTGCCGACGGGCTTGAAAGTCTGATGAAACCGCTTTCCCTCATCAAAGTCCCCGTGCGCGACATCGCGATGATAATGAGCATCGCGCTCAGATTTATCCCCACGCTTTTCGAGGAGACAAACAAGATCATTTCGGCGCAGAAGGCGAGGGGCGCAAGTTTGGATTCCGGCAATATCTTCGCTAGGATAAAGGCGCTTGTCCCCGTCCTCATCCCGCTGTTTGTGAACAGTTTCCGACGGGCGGACGAGCTTGCTTTCGCGATGGACGCGCGCTGTTACAACGCCTGCGACAAGCGCACAAAGATGAAAAAATCTACGATCGGATTTGGAGACATACTCGCCGCTTTCGTCGTCCTCGCGTTCTTCACGGTGATCCTGCTTGACAGATATTATTTCCCTACGGTGGGCATAAACATTGACGCTATGATATTCGGAGGCTTGTTATGAGATATCGCGCGATCATCTCCTATTTCGGCGCGGCGTACGTGGGCTGGCAGAGACAGCTTAACGGACTCAGCGTTCAGCAGGCGACGGAAGAGGCGCTCGAGCGCGTTTTCGGCGTCCCCACTCCCTGCACGGCGAGCGGAAGGACGGACGCCGGCGTACACGCGGAAGGACAAGTCATACACTTTGACGCTCAAACTTCCATCCCCGACGACAAGATCCCCTTCGCGGTCAACGCGGAGCTTCCCGACGACATAAGTATGTTGCTGTGCGAGCGAGCGGACGACAAGTTCAACGCGCGATTCGACGCGAAACGCAAGACATATTGCTATCGGCTGTACCTGTCACGTCACCGCCGCCCGATTCTCGAACCCACGCACGAGCAGATCACCGTTCCGCTTGACTTCACGCTGATGAGAGACGTCGCAAAAGTCATTGAGGGCACGCACGATTTCAAGTGCTTCGAGGCGACGGGTAGCGCAATCAAAAACACTGTGCGCACGGTGTACGGCGTCAAGATCTCGACGGGCAGTCTGCCCACCATCCCAATGCCCACGCCCGATCCAGCGCTTGCGGGAGTGCCTATGAC
The DNA here is from genome assembly GCA_947628255.1 of uncultured Clostridia bacterium. GTDB lineage: Bacteria > Bacillota > Clostridia > Christensenellales > CAG-917 > CAG-475. The sequence goes on from CANQZE010000029.1 coordinate 10,950, forward strand.
GCTCAACCTGACGGACCCGCGCGAGTTCAACTGCACGGCGGACATCTACGTGACGGGCAACGGATTTTTGTACAATATGGTGCGCATAATCGCAGGCACGCTCGTGTACGTCGGGATGGGCAAGCTGTCCGCGAACGATGTGGAAGAGGCGCTGAAAACGGGAGATCGCACTAAGGTCGGCAAGACGCTCCCCGCAAAAGGACTTCACTTGATCGAAGTCAAATACGAGTGAGTCCGAAAGAGCGAGATTTGCCCTCAATCAAAGCGAGTAAGGCGCGGCGGACAGAATTTTTGCAAAAACGCTTTACAAAATTATTTTGATAAGTTATTATATTAAAGCTATTAAATAGATAGCGCAACAAATTCCTTTCCCGAAAGGGACAATAGACCGAAAGGAGGTATTGCTATGGATAAGTATGAGATTCTCTACATTATTCGCGGCGCCGTCGAGGACGAAGTCAAAGAAAAGACCGTCCAAAAATTCGAGGCTCTCGTGTCCGCTCAGGGCGGCACGGTCGAGGAGCTTGACAAGTGGGGCATGAAAAAGTTCGCCTACGAGATCAATCATCAATCGGAAGGCTACTATGTGCTGATGAACGTCACCTGCTCCAAAGAAGCTCAGATCGAGATCGACAGACAGATGCGCAACGATGAGAATGTTATCAGGCAAATGATTTTGAAAAAGTAAGGAGAAAATTATGAACAAAGTTTTTTTGATAGGTAATCTGACAAGAGATCCCGAGCTGTCCTCGACGCAGGGCGGCATCAAGTATTGCAGATTTACGCTTGCGGTCTCCCGCAGCTATTCGCGCGACGGCAAGAGGGAGACAGACTTCCTCCCCGTCATCGTCTGGAGAGCGCCCGCCGACAATTGCGCGCGTTACCTCAAAAAGGGCAGCCGCGCCGCTGTGAGCGGAAGCATCCAGATCAGAAGTTTTGACGCACAGGACGGCACGCGTCGCAACGTCACAGAGATCGTTGCCGATGAGGTCCAGTTCCTCTCCACAAAGAGCGACGACGAGAGAAACGACGTCGATTTTGACGATCTCAAACCCATCGACGAAGATCTTCCATTCTAATTAAGGAGTAAAAGAATATGGCTGAAGAAGTAAAGGCACCGCGTCCTCAAAAGAGAGCGCCCAAAAAGAAAGTTTGCACATTCTGCGTTGAACACGCCGACGACATCGACTATAAGGACGTCGCGAAACTCAGAAAGTATATCACCGAGAAGGGCAAGATCCTTCCCCGCCGTATGAGCGGAGTTTGCGCAAAGCATCAACGTCCCCTCGCAGTGGCGATCAAGCGCGCGCGTCAAATGGCGCTGCTTCCCTACAAAGCAGACTGACGCTACAAGCAAGTCAATCAAACCGCGTCCGCACGACGCGGTTTTTTTTGTGGCGGACAAGGCGCGTCATAGGGTATAAGAAAGCTCGGACAGAGTTTGGTGAGTGAATCAAGCGAATGAGCGTGGGAGGCTTGGACAGGGGCTGACGTAGAGTATAAGAAAGCTCGGACTAGGGGATTCTTCGACTACGCTCGGAATGACAAAAAATGATATGCATTAACAATCCCCTCAGTCCGCCGCGGCGGACAGCTCCCCTTATTTGCCCACAAAAACATTACGCTTTTGTGGCCAAACAAAGGGCGCCTTAAGCGGATAAATACCGCGATATTTTTCAAAGACAAGGAAAAAGCGCGGTTGTAAACCGCTCAATTTGGATGAAGAGCGCTCAGTTACCCCACAAAATCACTACGTAATTTTGCGG
>CANQZE010000030.1 GCA_947628255.1 uncultured Clostridia bacterium
CTGCCCTTTTTCTGAGCGCGAGCGTACATAGACGTACGTGACCGCGAAGAAAAAGGGTTCTGACAAAGCTATTCGCCAAATTGTGCGGTTTAACCTTCTTTTAAGAAATGAGGCTCATAATTCAAGTAACACCGTTCAATACTAAATATAAATATGGTTGCGGAAGAATTTTTGGATGAGGTTTGCGTTGACTTTTTTATATTTAGTTTATATAATGGGAAACGTATATATAGAATGAGTCGACGCTTTTTGAAGGAGGACAGATGAAAGCATCTACAAGACGGACAATATTTATCGTCGCCGCTATCGCGCTTGTGATATTGGTGATAGTTTTGGCGTATACGCTCACCGCGCCCAAGGAAATCGGCTACTCAGGCATAGTCGAGGGCGACTCTACGCTTGAATCTCTCGTCAAGGAAGGAAAGGTGCAGGCGCTCAGGGTGAGCGGCAGTTACAGCGTGGACATCCTGCTCGTTGGAGAAAAGCGGGTGCGATTTTATGCGAACATCCCCGCAAGATCTGTGCTTGCCGAGGATGTGGAAAAGTGGGCGGAACAAGTCGTCGAGAGCGACGCGGATCTCGCGGACAAGATCATTACGATGCCCATCGAGTACAACGATCCCTCGCGCGGTTCGCTTCTCAGCAGTCTGCTTGTGCCGATCATTTTGTACGCGATACTCTTCATCGTGTTTATGATCATTTTGCGCAAGTCGGCGGGAGTCAACAACCAGGCGATGAACTTCGGCAAGACCACGGCGAATCAAGTGCGCGACATCAAGGTGCGCTTCAGCGACGTCGCGGGCGCGGATGAGGAAAAACAGGAGTTGCAGGAGATCGTCGATTTCCTCAAATATCCCAAAAAATATATGGACATCGGCGCGCGCATCCCTCACGGCGTGTTGCTTGTCGGTCCTCCCGGCACGGGCAAAACGCTGTTCGCGAAAGCTGTCGCGGGCGAGGCGAACGTGCCTTTCTTTTCCATCAGCGGTTCGGACTTTGTCGAGATGTTCGTTGGCGTGGGCGCGTCCAGAGTGCGCGATCTGTTTGACCAAGCCAAAAAGAATATGCCCTGCATCATCTTTATCGACGAGATCGACGCCGTCGGCAGACAGCGCGGCGCGGGACTGGGCGGCGGAAACGACGAGCGCGAGCAGACTTTGAATCAATTGCTCGTGCAAATGGACGGTTTCGAGTCGTCAAGCTCCATCATCGTTATGGCGGCGACCAACCGCTCGGACATTCTCGATCCCGCTCTTATGCGCCCGGGCAGATTTGACAGGCAAATCTACGTCAACGTCCCCGACGTCAAGGGCAGAGAGGAGATCTTCAAAGTACACGCGCGCAACAAGCCGCTCGCCGCGGACGTCAATTTCAAGAGCCTTGCGCGTCTGACTTCGGGATTCACGGGCGCGGACATCGAAAACATTCTCAACGAATCGGCGATACTCGCCGCGCGCGACAACCGCAGTCTCATCTCGATGAAGGACGTCAGCGAGGCGATCAACAAGGTTATGGCGGGTCCCGCAAAGAAGAGCCGTCTTGTGACGGAATCCGACAAGCGCATCACCGCCTATCACGAGAGCGGTCACGCCATCATCGCCAAAAAGATGAAGCATTGCGACAGCGTACACGAGGTCAGCATAATACCGCGCGGAATGGCGGCGGGCTACACCATCACCCTGCCCGAGACGGACGACAACCATATGACAAAGGGCAAGTTGCTTGACAACATCGCTATGCTCCTCGGCGGGCGCGCGGCGGAAGAACTTGTGATAAAGGACATCTCCACAGGCGCGTCAAACGACATACAGCGCGCAAGCAAGCTCGCAAGAAAGATGGTCACGGAATGGGGTATGTCCGACGAGATCGGCAATATGTACCTCGGCGCGAGCGAGGAAGTTTTCCTCGGCCGCGACTATCAGACGCAACTCAACTACAGCGACGACGTCGCCGCGAAGATAGACGTCGAGGTCAAAAAGATTTTGGACGAGCAATATCGGGTCGCCCTCAACATACTGCGCGAAAACAGAGCCGTGATGGACGCGATGGTCAAGTTGCTGTATGAAAAAGAGACGATCTATGAGGACGAGATCGACGCCCTATTCGGAGAGGAAAACAGCGGCGACGGCATATTCTCGTCCAAAGTCAACCGCGGAGAGGCGGACACCACTCCCGGCGCGACGCCCTCTGACAACGGCGCAAAGCCCAAAAAGAAGAAAACTTCCTCCGATTCCGCCGATGTCATCCCCCTGCCCGCTCCCGAGGACAAGAAGGACGACGAGATCGCAAAAACTCCTTCCGCTGACGGCGACGGCGAGATCGACAACAACTGAAAAAAGAGGTGCAGGCATTTTGTTGCCTGCATCTTTGCAAAAACGCACAAAACTCGCGACATATCACATATTTTGAGGATAGGAATATGAAAATTTACAATACGCTCACTCGCAGAAAAGAGGATTTTGCGCCTATGACGGACGGCGAGGTCAAGATGTACGCCTGCGGCATCACGGTGTCGGGCGAGGCGCACATAGGTCACGCCTATCAGGCGCTCATTTACGATATCATCCGCAAATATCTCGAAAAAGCGGGATACAAAGTCAAATACGCGCGCAACTACACCGACGTGGACGACAAGATCATCGCAAAATCGCACGAGACGGGTATTCCCGCGCTCGAGTACGCCGCGATGATGATCAAAAACATCGACGCGCTTATGCGCCGTTTCCAAGTGGACGACCCCACGGTGTGGCTTAAGGCGACGGAAAACATCGACAACATCATCGACTTTGTGGAAAGCCTCATAAAAAGCGGCCACGCCTACCCCACCGAGCGCGGCGACGTCTATTTCAAAGTGGACAGCTTCCCCGGATACGGCAAGCTGAGCGGCAGGCGCACCGAGGACGCATATGAGAGCGTGCGCATAGAAAACGAGGAAAACAAGCAAAATCCCCTTGACTTCGCGCTGTGGAAATCCGCCAAAGAAGGCGAAATATATTGGGAATCTCCGTGGGGCAAAGGCAGACCCGGGTGGCACATAGAGTGTTCCGCAATGAACCGCGCCGCTTTCGGCGAGCAGATAGACATCCACGGCGGCGGCAGAGATCTTATCTTCCCCCATCACGAAAACGAGATCGCGCAGACGGAGGCCCTCACGGGAAAACAATTCGCGAAATATTGGATACACAACGGCCTCATCAAGGTCAACGGCCAGAAGATGAGCAAATCCCTCGGCAACAGCGTCCTGCTTGAGGACCTGCTGAACGAATATTCTCCCGAGACGATAAAATACGCCCTGTTGCAGACGAACTATCGCGGCGATATCAACATCACGGACGAACTTTTCCCCGAAGCGGACAGACATATGTACGGTTTTTACAAAACTCTTGCCGACGTCGAGGCGAGCGGCTTAAAAGCGAACGGCGGCTCCCCCGATATAGACGAGGAATTTGACCGCGCTATGGACGACGATTTTAACACGGCGAAGGCGCTTGCGGATCTGTTCGGATATTTCAAGCGGATCAAAGCAAAGCTCGCCGCGGGCGACGCGAGCGCCGCAAACGACGCGGAGCAGCTGAAAAAAACTTACGGATTGCTTGGACTTTTCAAGACGGAACCCGCAACATTCCTCTCCTATTACGAGGCAAAACAGAGGAGCGACATCCCAGAAGAAGTCAAAGAGCTTGCAATGCGGCGCGCCGAGGCAAAAGCGGCGAAAGATTGGGCGACTGCGGACTCTTTGCGCGCGCGAATCGCGGAGCTTGGCTTCTCCGTCAAGGACACAAAGGAAGGCCCCGTGATCGAGAAACTGTGAGCGCATTTGCCAACGCGCGTTGAAGATCCTCAAACTTTAACGAGCTGAAAGAGCAGAGAGCGTGAAAAAATAAAAGTTGTTCGAACCACACGTTTGCAAAGTTTCGGACAACTTTTCTTTTTTTGTCTTGCGCCCTGCGGCGGACATCTTTTGCCGTAGGGACATTTTTGTTTTTTGTGCGTTTTGCGGGCTAATCCACAAATTCTTCCCTTAAAAACGTCCGTTTCCGCACAAAAGCGTCGTGGAGTCTGCCTTACGCCCTTCCTCATTGTGAATCTCTGACCACGATCACAAGGCCGTATTCGTCGTCAAACTCCACAACATAAGTGTCCTTCAAATATTCGGGATAATCGCCGCTTATGGTGAATTTGTTGTTGCTGCATCTCGTCGCAATGACGTAGCTTTCGGAGTCGTATGTTATATCGAGATACACCAAGCTGACGTTCGGCTTTGTCGTGCCTGTATCAACGTTGTATTCCTTGTAGGCGACAAGCGTCCCGTTGAGAGCGGACGAACCAGACATCATTGCGTATCGCGTTCCCTTGTAGGTGAGCGTGATATCCGCCGTGTAGGTCTGCGACACGTCGTCCGTCTTGATGTTTATGAGGTAGGCGAACAGCTCCTCGCTTTGCATATCGTACAGATAGAAGGAGTAATTTCCGGAACTCACGCTGCCCGACGACGAAGTCGCGGTGGCGTTTTCAAGATCGACGCGCTTGTTCCCAAGCATAATATAGTTGCCCTTCAGATCGAATTGCGTGCCGCTCTCGTCCGCCTTGTATAGCGTGATCTTGCTGTCGGGATCGCTCGCCGCCGAATAAGTTCCCACGCTCTGCTGTCTGTAAGTCTCGGAGTAGGTGAAAGTGCGATCGTCAAAGAGCGTCACCGTGTAGATATAATTCCCGATCTCAAAACTCAGCGAGTCGCGCGAGAGCGTCACTTGCCTGCTGTCAAATCGTGCTTGCAGAGTCTCGCCGCCGCTCATCACAAAGGAAAGCGTGTGTTCTCTGCCAAGGGAGTAGGTCAGCGAAGTCCCCGCTTTGACCATAACGATCCTGCTGCCCGACGAGGTAAGTTCCAGCGTACCCTCCGCTTCGTTCAGCGAAACGTCGTATCTCTCCGCCTTTTCGGGCAAATTGGGGTTGTAGTACACAAGCGACGTACTCGCTTCCGCGGAGACGTATTGCGTCCACTTCTTGCCGTCAAAGCTCGAGATCTTGTCCACGCGCACTTTTTCAAGCGTGGTGATCCTAAAAAATTCTCCCAAGTAACGCGCGTTTTCAAACGCGAGATATCCCGCATATTTGCTCCACGCCTCGTTTTGATATATCGCGATAAGCAGATCGTACGAATCGACATAGATGACAAAAGAGTCCTCTCCCTCGCCTTCGAAAGCGAACGGCTCGCCTTCATAAGCGGGTAGCGGCGTATCTTTGGATATCCACGCCATTTCGAAGATGGGCGCCTGCTCCGCGCTGTGAGCGAACGCTCTGTCGCCGAGGTTCTGCAGATTTTTCACCGCGACTCTGGCTCCGACGCCGTAAAACGCCTCTTTCCCTATCGCTGTCGCTCCGGACAAATTGATATATTTCAGCGCCGCGCAACCGACAAACGCCTGCTCTCCCACGCTACGCGCGGAGTTGCTTCCGTCGAAAGTCGTCAGCTTTTCGCAACCGAAAAAGGCTTTGTCTCCGATAAATTCCGTGTGTATGACGGATATGCTTTCAAGCTGTTTGCAATTTTCAAAAGCGCTCGCCGCTATGCCGCCGTCAAGGCGGGAGTTGGCGACAACACGCCTCACCGCCGTATTTCTGAACGCGCCCTCGCCTATCGCCGTGACGTCCGTCGGAAGCGAGATATCGCCCCCTTCGCCGAGGTATCGCCTTACGACGCCGCCGTCAATGATGATATCCTCGCTGAGTCTGAAGCCGTTGCTCATTCTGTTGAAATACACGGGCTTTTCAAACCCGCCGCCCCTAGCGACGATGACGGATCCCAAAAAGCTGTAGAACCCTTCGGTCGGCTCGCTCTCGGCGGGCGAGTAGACAAAGATCCCATAGCCGTCCATATCGATCGCTCCTCCGTCGGCGTTGGTTATCGTCTCGTCCTGGCTCGCGTCGTATTCGCCATAGGCGAGCTTCGGGGCGGAGAGCGCAAGCTCATATTCGAACAGCTTAAAGCGGAACTCTCCGCCGTCGTCGTATTTCGCAAAATATTCTATGCCGTCCACGCGCTCTATGACGCCCGTCCTTGCCGCGCCGTCTCGCGTGAGCGTGAAAGCGTCGTAGCCGTCGAGCGATAGCACGGAGGCCTTGTCGAGATTGTCGCCCTCTTCATCGTATTGGGACGTATTGTATCTGAAAACGTCAACATCAAAAGACGGATCGTATTTGATGAACACTCCGCCGACTCCGCTCGCGTTGCGGCGCAAGCGCACTTTGAGAGTGCCGTGATCCGCCGAGGAGAGTTCCACATCTATCCCGCTCGTTTGAGAGAGAGTGTATGACAAGATCTGCTCGTCCTCTGTGAGTTCCGCATTGCCGTATCCATCGAGGAAGAGCGTGTTTTGATCGCCGAATTTGTTGACAAAATCGCCGTATTTCGTTTCGTCGAAAACTCTGAACGCGCCGTCGAGCAGGATAAAGCGGAAACTTTGTTCCCCGCTCAGTTGATAATCGTAGGGGGCTTCGCGGCGCAACTCATACTTGCAGGCGTAAGTCTGCCCTCCCGTCTCGAAGACGGCGCCGCCCCTGCCGTCGATATACAGCGTATTTCCGTCCGCTCTGAAAACGCCCGCTTCATTGCCTGTCTTTGTTGCGATCCCGTCGTCGAGCAGATAGCAAAGTTTTTCCGTGTCGATGGAGAATTTCACCAATATTTGACTGCCGAAAAATTCCGTCTCGACATAGTTTGCATAGAAAACTCTGCCTCGCCTGTTGACATATCTCAGCTTGCCGTGGCCGTTGATCACGACGCTCTCCGCGCCGTCGCTGCCGACATAGGCGCGATAGATTTCGGGATCTCCCTTGATCGCGACCGTCGAGCCGCCCTTGAGCGCAAAGTGCTGAGACCTCAGCGCGCCGAAAAACACGACGTCGCCGTCCACCACATAAAATTCGCCGTTTTCCGTCTCCGTCTCTCCGCCTTGGGGATGGGTGTAGACCGCCCCGCTGTAGCCGTCAAGCGCCAACGTGCCGCCGCCCTCCACCGAGAACGTCTTGTCGAGATCGGATCTGTACAGAACTAGCGTCCTGCCGTACGGCTGAACTTTTGCCTTTTTGCCGTCAAATTCCGAGCCTGAAACGGCAAGCGTGTAGATGTCGCCGCTCTTTGAGAATGTGCCGGAGCCGACGCGCTCCTTGAAGAGCCAATAGGGAAGCTCGACTCCCTTGAAGAGGTCAAAGCGTCCGTTGGAATGAAATTTGAATTCGAAATATCCGTCCTCCGCTTCGCAGAAGTATATCTCCTCGAAGTCCTCTCTGAGGACAAAATATTGCGAGCCGTTTATCTGCACTATCGAGAAGAAGAAAGTCCTGCTTGTCTCCTCGTCGCTTGTGAAAACGTAAACGCCGTTCGCATTGCTGAAAACATAGCCGCCTTTTATGACTTCGCCGCCGATGTGCAGAGCGCTCGAATCGGGATCGGCAAGGTCCGCATAGTCGTTGCGATCTTCCTCTCCCTGCCCGCTGTCGTCAACGATATAGCGCGGTATGTGAGAATTGAAGTTGAGATTCCAACTGAAAAGCCCATCCTCTTTGTACAGCCTGCCCCAAAGCGCGGTCCCGCCGCTCGGAGTCACGGAAAAATCTCTCTCCGAGCTGAGCGTGCCTTTGATGACGGGAAGCTCTTCGCGGACAAGTTCCACGTCGCCCTTACTGCCGCCAAGCACCCACAGGATGTCCACACCGCCGTCGCGATCGACAAACTTCTCGTCCCAAACGGCGATGATGTCGATGCGAACGCCGTCCGTGACGGTCATATCCTCTTCGAGCAAAGAGTCGCCCTCTTTGAATATCTTGTCTCCTATCTTCCAACCCGCAAAGCGGTGACGCTCATATGTGAAGGGATTTTGCTCGAGAGTGAACTCGCCGCCGAAATTCATCTTGAAGCTCTTTTCCTCGCCGACGGCTCCCTCTTCGCCCCGCAGATAGTAGACGGTAACGCGCAGACGCGCATAGCGCACTTCGATGACGTTGTCCGCGGGATGCATTCCCACCGTGATGGTCTTGGAGGCATTTTCGAGATCGCTTGTGCGCTCATAACCGTCAAATTGCTTGTAGGTGTACGTCCTTGTCGTGCCGACAAAAACCGACTCCCTGACGCTCTCCGTCTCGTCGAGCGCGTCGACGCCGTCCAGCCCTTCCCTGTAGACGTTGACGACATAATCCGTCTTGTAGCGGGCTTCGAGAGATATCCCCTGCTCGCCGAGCTTTTGCGCCGCCGTGATCAACTCTCCGCCGACGTACCAGCCGACAAACTCTATGCCGTCCTCAACCTTAGGAACATATTGACGAAGCAATTCCGAAAGCCGCGCGCCGACTCCCGCCGTGATCCGCGTCTTTTCAAGCGCGCCGCCCTTGGGATCGAGGACAACTTCCGCGGATACGTCCGTCCAACCCGCATAATAGGTCGCGCTTTTGGACGGCATCACCGTGGGCAAAGTCTCGGGATCGGTTGTATGATCCGTCGCCGCTTTGTTGGTGAGATACCAGCCTAAAAAGAAATATCCTTCCTTCTCGGGGTCCGCGGGCAAAAGGTTTGAAATGTCGGCGCCCGCACGTGCCGTGATAGTCTCGACGCGAGTGCCGCCGTTTGAAATGAAATATAGAGAAACGCCCGGTTTTTGAGCGGGATTGTTTGTCGGGTGACACGCGGCAAGCGCGCAAATCAAAAGAGCCGTGAACAGCAAGGCGCAAACGATGTGAACGATGTTCTTTCTCTTCATAATTTTCCCTTGAAAACGCTACGCAAAAGGCGTTGCGCGCGCTTTCCCCCTACAATTATAATAATGCAAATATTATAATTTGTATACATAAATGATATATCGCTTTGCGCGCCTTGTCAATAGCCAACATTTAACATTTGTCGCGTTAATCTCCCTTTAAGGAAAAGTTTTCGCGCCGCTTGCGGAAAAAGACGGACCGCCGCCCGGACGCGCAAAAAATCGCCCTTCGGCGAAAAAGCCAAAGAGCGAAAACGTCTGAGTTTTGCAAAATGTTTTCAATGCGCTTTTTTTCGGATTTTTCACAATTCGGCATTTTACGCCTCAAAATCGGAAGTTTATCCGAAGTTTTTGATATTAGCGCCTTTCGTCCAACTTTTTCACGATCCTCACCGCGATCTCGAGACCGCGCCCGACAGTCTCCTTTTCAAAGCGTTCCGGCACGTCAAAAAGCGTGTGGTAATAATAGGTCATCGCGGGGTTTTGCGCCGCTATGGTGACGGACTTCACCCCCGCCTTCTGGAAAGGCGTGGAGTCGCAACCGCCCACGGGATTGGAGATGTCGCCGGGATTGGGGACGCCCGCTTCCTTCATCGCCTCGCAAGCGATCTTTGTCATTTCCCTGTCAAAGCGGGGGCAGAGCCACGCGTCGCCGTGAATGACCTCAAAATAGTCCTTGTCGGCGATGGAGTCTATGTTGATGTGGCAGGCGTTTGAAAGCAATCCGTCCTTCTTGTGCGCGCGCACAAAGTTGATAGACCCGCGCAACCCCGCCTCTTCCGCGCCGCAACCCATCGCGATAATGCGGCAATTTGCGGGGGCCTCTTCGGGATTTTCCTTGAAATATTTGATCGTTTCGTACGCTATGGCGACGCCCGTCGCGTTGTCCATTGCGCCGGGGGACGCGACGCGCGGATTTTTCTCGTTGTAGAGGGTGAGCATATAGGAGCCGACGATGAGCGCGGGGGAGGAGAACGTCACGATGTAAAACAGCGCGTCGACCGCTTTGTAAAACGTGAGGGCAGTCTCGTCGCTCGCCGAGAACGCAAAGCCCATCGAGCATACGAAGCAGACGAGCGCGAGCGACGTGGTCAAAGCCACCGAAACCGCGCCTATGCCGATTTTGACATAGATGAACGCGGACGAACCCTTTGCCGCGGAGTGCTTGAGCGTCCAACTTGTGTCCGTGTGGCCCGTGAGGAATATCGTGCGATCATACTTGCCGCTTTGGGGCAACAGCTCCGCATACGTGTTGTAGGACATCTCCTGCTTGAAGCACCAATCGAACCACGTCTTGTATTTGAACACGCTTGCGATCACCCACGTCCAAAGCCCTATGCCGTACAGCGCGGCAAAAAAGTGCAGAGCCGCGCCTATCTGCGGATGCAGTTTGCCGCCCAAAACGCCAAGCACAAGCAGAACGGCGAGGATGACGCCTCCCCAACCCGCGTAAGGCAATCCGCCGATGGAGCCGCGCGGCGCAAAGATAAATTTTTCCGTCGTGGATCTCAACCCTATCTCGCCGAACTTGTCCGCAAGATAGCCGTGAAATTTTTTCTCGCCTTCCGAGCCGGGAACGCGTTGCCCTATCTCGTTGGCGGCATACTCCACAATCGCGTATGCCTCGTCGGTATATTTTTTCAGCCTTTCTTCCATTATATCCCCCTATGAGATAAAAAACAGAGCGGGGCGGAGGTCCGCCTCGCTCTAAGTCGTTATTTTTCTATCCTTTCAATTCCGCCGAGGTACTTTCTGAGCGCTTCCGGGATCGTCACGCTGCCGTCCGCGTTCTGAAATTGCTCCACGATCGCGGGGATGAGTCTGGACGTTGCGAGTCCGCTGCCGTTCAAGGTATGCACATAGGCGGGTTTGCCCGTCTTGGAGTCGCGATAGCGCGTGTTGTTGCGCCTCGCTTGATAGTCGTTGGCGTTGGACACGGAAGAACACTCCTTGTAGATGCCCATTGACGGGATCCACAGTTCCACGTCGTACGTCCTCGCCATTGACGCCGAGCAGTCGCCCGCCGCGAGTTTGCTTATGCGGAAGTGCAAGCCCAATTTTTCCACCAGTCTCGCCGCCTTGTTCACAAGCTCCTCGAAAGCCTCGGCGCTGTGGTCGGGGTGCGCGTATTGCACCATCTCTATCTTGTTGAATTGATGTCCGCGGATCATTCCGCGTTCCTCCGTCCTCGCGCTGCCCGCCTCTTTGCGGAAGCAGGGAGAATACGCGAAGAACTTCATAGGCAGTTTGCTCTCGTCGATGATCTCGCCCGCGTACATATTGACGAGCGCCGTCTCCGCCGTGGGAAGCATAAAACGATTGCGCTTTCTGTCCTCGTCAACGTCAAGCCAATACACCTCGTCGCTGAACTTGGGGAATTGTCCCGCACCGAAGCCGCAATTGTAGCCGAGCTGATAGGGCGGCAAAATAAACTCGTAACCGTCCGCGAGATGCTCGTCGATAAAATAGTTGAGCAGCGCCCATTCCAGTCTCGCGCCCATTCCGCGATATATCCAAAAACCGTTGCCGCTCAGCTTGACGCCGCGCTCATAGTCGATCAGCCCAAGCTCCGTGCAGATGTCCACGTGATTTTTGAGAGGAAAATCGAATTTGGGTTGCTCACCCACAATGCGTATGACTTTGTTGTTTTCCTTCTCCCCTGGGAGCAGGTCGTCGTCCGGGAAGTTCGGCATACAAGCGAGCGCGTCGTTGATGTTTGAGATCAATTGTGTGATCTTTGCGTCGCCCGCGGCGATCTCGTCGCCGAGCTTTCTCATCTCATCGAAGATCGGCTCGACGGGCTTCCCCTCTTTTTTGAGCAGGGGGATCTGAGCGGAGACTTTGTTCTTTTGCGCCTTGAGCCTCTCGATCTCGGTTATCGTAGCCTTGCGCTCGTCGTCCCACTCGATGATCTGAGTGAAGTCCGCCTTATAGCCCTTCTTGGCAAGCGCGTCGACGGCGGCTTGCGGGTTGCTCCTGATTTTTGCTAGATCCAACATAAGCATCTCCTGCGCATATGCGCACAATAAATATTTTTCATTTTCGACACTTTATCCGTGCGATTTTGCGTCTTAAACTTGACTTTTGCGCAAATGGCGTCCCATCACGCAATGATGTTGACAAGCCTTCCCTTGACGACGATCACTTTTTTGACGGGCTTTCCCGCAAGCTGTTCGTCGACCGCTGCAAGCGCCGCCGCCTCTATCTCGGCGTTGTCCGCGCTTGTGGGGACGGTGATCTTGCCGCGCATTTTGCTGTTGATCTGCACCGCAAGCTCCACCTCGTCAAGCACGGTCGCCTTCTCGTCAAATGCGGGATAGGATTGATCGAACACGGAATATTTCTCGCCCAACATCTCCCAAAGTTCCTCGGCGCAGTGGGGCGCGAAGGGGGCGAAGAGCAACACGAGATCGCGCACGCACTCCTTGAAGAACACGTTCTTTTGGGGGACCGCCGCCTCGTATGCGTATATCGCGTTCACATATTCCATCAGCCTTGCGACCGCCGTGTTGAAGGAGAAATGTTCGAGATCTCCCGTCACGCTCTTGATCGTGAGGTGCCGCACGCGGTTGAGTTCTTTTTCGGGCTTGCCGAGAGGGCCGCTCTCGAAGTTCTCATAGCATTTTTTCACGAGTCTTTCCACTCTGTCGATAAATCTCGAGATCGCTTCGAGGCCGCTGTCGTTCCACGGGCCGCCCTCGACATAGTTGAAGCCGAACATCAGATACAGTCTGAACGCGTCCGCGCCGTACTTCTTTATGCTGTCGTCGGGGGAGACGATGTTGCCCTTGCTCTTGCTCATCTTGTTGCCGTCCGGCCCGAGGATCG
>CANQZE010000031.1 GCA_947628255.1 uncultured Clostridia bacterium
GAAACGAGATCGAGCGCGGCCAAGTTCTTGCGAAGCCCGGCACGATCCATCCTCACACCCACTTCACGTCTCAGGTCTATGTCCTGACGAAGGAAGAGGGCGGACGTCACACTCCGTTCTTCGATGGATATCGTCCTCAGTTCTATTTCAGAACAACGGACGTCACAGGTTCCATCAAGCTGCCCGCGGGCGTTGAGATGGTTATGCCCGGCGACCACATCGATATGGAAATCACCCTCATCACCCCGATCGCAATCGAGGAAGGACTGCGCTTCGCTATCCGAGAGGGCGGCAGAACGGTTGGTTCCGGCGTCGTTGCAAAGATTATCGAATAACATTGTTCTTTCAATATGATATAGAAATGCTCTACACGGCAGGCAGCCTGCCGTGTAGGGTGTCGTATTGATCGGGCAAAAGGAGGACAGTATGGCTCAGAAAGGAGCAAGAGTCAAGATTGTACTTGCTTGCACGGAGTGCAAACAGCGCAACTACAATCTCTCAAAGAACAAGCAAAAGCATCCCGATAGGATCGAGCTTAAAAAGTATTGCAGATTCTGCAAAAAGCATACCCTGCACAGAGAAACAAAGTAAGCAAATTTTTTGGAAGGAGTCAATATGGCAAAGAAAAAGCCTAACACCAATACCTCGACAGTAGCGGCTCAAGACGCTGTTCCCGAAAGCGCGCCTCAAAATGCGCCCGAGAAAGCGGCTGTGAATGTAGAGTCTCCCAAAGCGGCACCCAAGGCAAAGAAAAACGCGTCCAAAACCTCCGACAAAAAGCCCAACATCTTCAAGAGAATGGGCAAGGGGATCAAGAGCATTTTTTCCGAGCTGAAAAAGGTCATATGGCCCAAGGGGAAGGAAGTCGGTTCCAACACGGCGGTAGTGCTTGTGGTCGTGGTGCTGTTCTTCGTCATTCTGTTTGTGATAGACTACGTGCTTACGGGCTTGCTGGGGCTTACGACAAGCGGGCATTGGACGCATCTTTGGAACTGAGGGGGTTCATATGGCAAATCAAGAGATCCCAAAGGAACAACCGAAGTGGTATGTGATCCACACCTATTCGGGATATGAAAACGCTGTTGAACAGGATCTTCGCAATATGGTCGACAACAACGATCTTCACGATTACATTTTTGACATCAAAGTACCCGTGGAGGACGATATCGTCGAGCGTAACGGCAAGAAAAAGGTCATTCAGCGCAAAAAGTTTCCCAGCTATGCGTTTATCAAAATGATATACACCAACCACATCTGGTTTATGGTGACGAGGACGCGCGGCGTCACGAGCTTTGTCGGTTCGGCGGGCCGTCCCATACCGTTGACGGATGAGGAGATAAGGCGTATAGGCCTGGAGCAGATCTCCATCGAAGATTTCGATATCAAAGCGGGCGACAACGTCAAGATCATCAACGGCGCGCTCGAAGGATTTATCGGAGTGGTGGATTCTATCAATCCGGAGCAGCAAAAAGTCAAGGTCATCGTTGCATTGTTCGGGAGGGAGACGCCTGTCGACCTCGACTTTGCACAGGTAGAAAAGCTCTGAAAAGAGCCTCGCGACAGCGATGTCGCGCATCAAAGCGCCATACGGCGCGGGAAGTGGGAGGCGGCAAATCTCATATACCGCCGAAGGACCACATTAGTCAGGAGGATTTATGGCTAAAAAAATCACAGCAGTTGTAAAATTGCAATTGCCCGCAGGCAAAGCGACCCCGGGACCTCCCGTCGGTTCTACGCTCGGCCCTCACGGCATCAACATTTTGGGTTTCACCAAGGAGTTTAACGAGAAGACAAGCAAGGAAGTCGGTCTCATCATCCCCGTGATCATCACGATATATCAAGATCACTCCTTCACGTTTGTTTTGAAGACTCCTCCGGCGCCCGTCCTTATCAAGAAGGCGGTCGGCATCGAAAGCGGCTCCGCAGTCCCCAACAAGACCAAGGTCGCCAAGCTCACAAAAGAGCAACTGAGAGCCATCGCCGAGCAAAAAATGCCCGATCTCAACGCCGCAAACATCGAGACGGCAATGAGTATGATCGCCGGCACGGCACGCTCAATGGGCGTCACCGTCGAGGAATAAGGAGGGACAGCTATGAAACGCGGTAAACATTATATCGATTCGAAAAAACTCATCGACCGCACCAAGCAGTATGAAGGCGCAGAGGCGATAGCGCTCGCGCTTCAGACCGCAAAGGCGAAGTTTGATGAAACAATAGAGCTGCACGTCAAGTTGGGCATCGATCCCCGCCATGCGGATCAACAGGTCAGAGGCGTTGTGGTGCTTCCCAACGGAACAGGTAAGACCGTGCGCGTGCTTGCCATCTGCAAGGGCGCAAAAGCGGACGAGGCTCAGGCGGCGGGCGCAGATTTTGTCGGCGGCGAAGAGATCGTGCAAAAGATACAACACGAAAACTGGTTTGACTATGACGTCATCGTCACGACTCCCGATATGATGGGCGTTGTGGGACGTCTCGGTAAGCTGCTCGGCCCCAAGGGCCTCATGCCTAACCCGAAGTCGGGCACCGTCACTATGGATATCACTCGCGCCATCCACGACATCAAAGCAGGTAAAGTGGAGTACAGAGTGGACAAGCAGGCGATCTGCCACGTTCCCTTCGGCAAGGCGTCGTTCGGCGTGGAGAAGCTCACCGAGAACTACAACACTCTTATGGACGCGCTTCTCAAAGCGAAGCCCGCGGCGGCAAAGGGCGTGTATTTCCGCT
Source organism: uncultured Clostridia bacterium (assembly GCA_947628255.1). GTDB lineage: Bacteria > Bacillota > Clostridia > Christensenellales > CAG-917 > CAG-475. Next base: position 2,725 of record CANQZE010000031.1, read on the forward strand.
CCATCAGCATAGCGACCACAATGGGCCCCGGCATCAAGGTGGTCTACAAGGTCAACGCCTGATAAATGCACAAAAAAATCCGTCGGCTTTGTCAAAATCGTTTGACAAAGCCGCGCGGATCTTGTATGATTATCAATGTTCCTAAGACAGCAAGTGGCATTCGCCGTAAACGCAAGTGCTTGCCGAGGATGACATCACGACTTTTTCGTTTGCGTCATTCCGCGTCTTAGGGTGGCGCAATTATTTTTATAGGAGGTAAAGATGAATCAACAGGTCCTTGAAGCCAAAAAGCAACAGGTCGAAGAGATCAAGGGCAAGATCCAAAGCGCAAAGGGCATCGTCATTCTCGATTATATGGGCTTGACGGTCGCGCAGGATACGGCTTTCAGAAAAGAGTTGAGAGACAATGGCATCGACTATGCGGTGCTCAAAAATCGTCTCGTCAAGATCGCGTTCAACGAGCTTGGCTACACTCAGTTTGACGAAGCTCTCAACGGTCCCACGGCAGTTGCATTCTCTTCTACGGACGAAGTCGCTCCCGCAAAGTTCATTTTGAAGAACATCAAAGCGCTCAACAAGATGAAGGTCAAATGCGGAATGGTGGACAACGCCTATATGGACGAGAACGGTGTGAAACAGCTCGCGGATACTCCGTCAAAGGATATCCTGCTCGCTCGTTTGGTCGGCAGCATTGCGGCGCCTATCAGCAAGCTCGCGATTTGCCTGAACAAGATCGCGGAACAAAAGGCGGAGCAAGCCTAAAAGTTGCTCTATCGGCATAGCCAAAAAATAAAAAAATAAAAATCGGAGAATAAAAAAATGATTGATATCGAAAAATTTATCGAAGAAATTGAGCAACTTACAGTGCTTGAACTCAACCAAGTCGTCAAGGCACTCGAAGAGAAATTCGGCGTGAGCGCAGCGGCTCCCGTCGCAATTGCAGGCGGCCCCGCGGCTGGTCCGGCAGCTCCCGCAGAGGAAGAGAAAACCGAGTTTGACGTCGTCCTCAAAGAGGTCGGCCCCAACAAGGTCCAGGTCATCAAGGTCGTCAAAGACGCAACGGGTCTCGGACTTGTCGACGCAAAGAAAGTTGTCGACGAAGCCCCCAAGACTGTCAAGGAAGGACTTCCCAAGGATCAGGCAGAGGCTCTCATCGCCAAGTTCAAAGAGGTTGGCGCAACCGCAGAACTCAAGTAATTTTGTCAACGCAAACAAAGGCCATAACTCCTCGGAGTTATGGCTTTTTGTATGTTTCGGGCTGCAATTGCCTGTATCAAGCGAAGGAGGAGAGGCGAGATTTTCAATCCGAGTCAGCGCGCGCGGATTTATTTTTGAAAAATCGAAGTCCGAAAACCTCTTGTGAGAGAAAGTCGCGCCGCGTGCGCGCAAGCGCAAAAGGCGGGCCTTATCGCCCTGAAACATCCAAATAAACAGGCTGTTTTTGCGTTGATCGCTTTCTTGAAATTTTTGTCGGATCCGCGCGCAAAATGTGTTCGAATAAGGCTTGACAATTTTTTTTCGGGTGATAAAATGATAACGACAATCAAAATATGAAAGTCGCACAAATCTCGTCTCGGACGTCGGCATAGGGCGGCGCAAGACGGCTCGTCCCGCGAGACGGCAAGGATAGATTTTACGCGGTAGCGCAAAAAATATTTCAAAATAAAGGAGATTATGTTATGGCAAAGTATGTATGTCCCGTTTGCGGATACGTTTATGAAGGCGAGAATCCTCCCGCAGCATGCCCCATCTGCAAGGCGGCGCTCAAGAAAGTCGAGGAAAACGAGTTGGGCTGGGCTGCCGAGCATGTCATCGGCGTCGGCAAGAAGGGGACCATCCCCGAAGATATCTATGAGGGTTTGAAGGCGAATTTCGAGGGCGAATGCACAGAGGTCGGTATGTATCTCGCAATGGCGAGAGCCGCTCATCGCGAGGGCTATCCCGAGATAGGATTGTATTGGGAGAAGGCCGCGTGGGAAGAGGCGGAGCATGCCGCAAAATTCTGCGAGCTGCTTGGCGAGATCGTTTCGCCGTCCACCAAAGCTAACCTCGAGGCGAGAGTGTCCGCAGAGAACGGCGCGACCGCGGGCAAGACTCAGCTTGCAAAGCGCGCGAAGGAAGAGGGGCTTGACGCCATCCACGACACAGTTCACGAGATGGCTCGCGACGAGGCGCGTCACGGAAAGGCGCTCAAAGGCTTGCTTGACAGATATTTCAAGTGATAAACGAGTGAAAAAGCGCGACTGCGGAATTTCCGCAGTCGCTTTCAATTTTTATAGGACAAAATTTGCGCAACGATTTTCGAAAATAGGTTTTATTCCGCGTCGGACTCCGCGCGTCGCAAACAGGCTATTTCAGCCATAGGAAGAGAAGCACGGCGACGATGCCGAAAGCGATCAGAATGATGAAAAGTTGAGGCAACATCGCGGCAAAACCCGCGCGGTATATCGCGCGTTTTTCCTTTTTGGAGAGGTCGCTCTTTTGCCGCTCGCTCTTCGGGGGACGCTTTTGTCGGTTGAGATACGCCATACGGCGATATTTGGGCAACTCGTCGCCGTTCATAGGGGCGACCACGATGCCGGGATCCCAATCGTCGTCCTTCTTTTTTTTGTTTTGCTTATCGTCTGCCATATGTTTCGACGCGTAAAGATTTTGCTCAGAATATTCTGACGCCTTCGATTTTTGCCTTGCAAGGTCCGGCGTAGTTGCCTCTCACGGTGCGTTCTTCGCTCAGCGTGACAGTGTTCAGCGCCTCGCTCAGCTTGCCGCTGAACGCTATCCCCGTGACGGGAGTGCGCTTTTCGCCGTCAAAGTAGTAGGCAAGCCTGATCTCGCCGCCGATATAGTCGTTGAGGAGTTCCACTTGCAACCCGCTCAGATACACCAATTCGAGGTGCGGCGCTTTGAGCAATTCCTCGCAGGGAGTTGTGCCGACTCGCACGTCTACGCAACCGAGCGCGCCCGTGGGAGTCTTGCCGAGATATCCCGCGAATCTGGACGAGCCGAAGCCTGCGACGACTCTTCCGTCGTGGACGAGTTCTCTGTCCGTCAGATTCGTGCCGTCAAGGTCGAAGCTGTTGCTTGACGCGCTGCCTTTGACGCTGCCTCGCGCGGAAATGCAAAGTCTGTCCCCCTTGGGATTGTCTTGAATGGCGTCCCCGACGCTATGCAGATTGACGTGCATATATTGATTGGCATAGTTCAGATCGTTCACAATCGCCGTGAACAGCTCGCTCAGCTCGTTTGCGTTGAGAACGATGGGGCAGGAGAGCGCCTCTTCGGGCTTTTTTGCGCTCAATCTCGCCTTGACGTCGTCGAGGCGCGCGGAAATCTCGTCGCGCAACCAATCGGCGTCGAGCGACGCCAGATCGTAGTTTTCAAACAGCTCAACGGAGTCGTCCTCGCCGTTCGCAGTGGGGATCGCCTCCACGTGAGCGGTATATTTTGTCTGAGTTTTGTCTATGCCTCGGCTGTTGACGACGCGCAACACGCTTTTGACCACAAAGATCTCCAGCGCGTTGATGTCGCAGTCCGAGTGGGAGTTCGCCTCGAACACGGCGTCCGCAAGTTTTGCGGCGGCGTCCATTGGCTCCGCGTCCGCGAGGTCGGAATCTATGACGACGTTGCAGGTTTCGTCGTTGGGAAGCACGTACGGCTCGTCGAAGATGAGTTCCGCCTGTTCCTTCGCTCTGTCGAGCATAGCTTTCAACCTATCCTCGTCGACGGAAGCGTTGAGGTCAAAGCTGTTGGAGCCTCTCTTGCCGTCGTGATTGACATAGACGGTGATCTGCCTGTCCAGCGAATGCGCCTTGCGCACGGTCTCCACCTTGCTGTGGACGAAGAACATCTCATAGGACTGCTTGTCCGTCTCGACAAGTTTGAAATCCGAGAAGTCTTGCCTTGCGGCGATGATTTGCAATATAGTTTGTGTATCCAACATAATTTCACCCCAATCTCACTTTAAGTTTGAGCGCCGGACCGCCGTCCGAAACGCGCACCCATTCCTTGTGCCCTTTGCCGCAGGACCCCGCGCCTTCGAGGGAGAAGTCGTCCGAGATCATAGATATGGACTTGAGGACGTCGGGAACATATCCGCTCATCACGACGGGCGCGACATAGTTGTCGGTGAGTTTGCCGTCCACGATCTCTCTGCCGTATTCCGCCACGCATTGCACCTGCCAATTTTTGGGATCTTCCATTCCGTTGTTCGTCTCGAAGATCATATAGCCGTGCTTGATAGACGCGATCATATCGGACAATTTGTCCTCGCCGCGCTCGAAGAAAGTGTTTGTCATCCTCGTGTAGGCTTTGCGCTTGTGGCTCTCGCGCCTTCCGTTGCCCGTCGGCTCCGTGCCGAGTTGCGACGCGCTGCCGATGTCGCTTATTCCCGCGACAAGCACTCCGTCCTTGATGATCTGAGTGTCGTGGGCAAGCACGCCGTCGTCGTCAAAATAGTAGCTCGCGACACTGAGCGCCGCGCCCGCGCCGTCCCGCATATTGCAAATCGGCGACGCCACCTGTTTTCCTATGAAATTTTTCGCTTGCGCCCTGTCTTTGACAAACATATCCATCTCCACGCCGTGTCCGAACGCCTCGTGAGCGAGCAGACCCGTCACGGAAGGATCTGTGATGACGTCGTATACGCCGGGTTCGATGGGCGTCGCCTTCACGAGATGCCTCGCCTTGTCGATCAGCTTGTCCGCAAGCAGGGGCAGGGAGGAGAGCGCATAGGCGAGGTTGTGGCTTGCAACGCCTTCCCTTGCGCCGATGAGGCGGTCTCCCTCGCGGTAGTTCACGACGAGTATGCCGTTGACCCACGTATAGTTTTGATCCAGCGTCCTGTTTTCGCTCACAAACAATTTGCTCACTTCGAGCGTGCGCACAAGCGCCATCGCGTTGACGACGTTTTCGTCCGCGGCGAGCAACAGATCGCGCGCCTTCTCGCACGCGCGCAGAATATCCTTCTCGTCGTATTTGTCAAAATCGCTCAGCCGCCTGAAGGATTTTTCGAGAGGTTCGTCGCAGAGGGGGCGGGAGGAGATCTCTCTTCCTTCATATTTTTCGGGGACGCGCAGTTCGCTCTCTATCCTCAGGGCAAGCTCCTCCTTGTCGCCCGCTATATCGTCGAGCGAATATTCAAAGAAAGCTCCGCCGCGCCACAGTTTGATCACAAATCCGCAGTCCGCGTCGGTGGCGTCCGAGATCGCCGAAGTCTTTTTGTTGACTCGCACATTCAACGCTTTGACGTCGCTGCCCAACACGCTGACATAGTCGAAACGCTTTTTCAACTCTCTCACAAGCGCAACGCAGTCCCCGCGTCTGGAATCCAAAAATTTGCTGAATGACATAGCCGTCTCCTTGTCCGATAAATTGTTTATAATTGCTTATATAAGTTTAACACGAGAGAAAAATAAAATCAATCGCAATTTGTATCAAACTATATACGAAACAACTATATTGATTTTATGCCGTCTGAGGGGTTGCAAATTGTCGGCGGTGTGATATAATAAAACGGTAAAAAATAAAAGTTTTTGCGAGGTGACTATGGACTTGACTTATAAAAGAACAAACGTCTTTCTCAAGGCGGATGAAAAAGAAAAACGCGAAATAGCCGCGTATGCCGAGGGCTACAAAAAGTTCCTCGACAGCTCCAAGACGGAGCGCGAAGCGGTCACGACAGCCGTCGGAATGCTCGAGGCGAAGGGATACAAACCCTATACGCTCGGCGACAAGATCTCCGCGGGCGACAAACTCTATCTCAACAACCGCGGCAAGAGCCTGTTCATTTTGAGGGCGGGCAAGACGGACGTCGCAAAGCACGGAGTGAGGATACTTGTCGCGCACGTGGACAGCCCCCGTCTCGACCTCAAGCAGGTCCCGCTGTATGAGAAGGCGAACATCGCCTATCTCAAGACGCACTATTACGGCGGCATCAAAAAGTATCATTGGCTCACTATTCCGCTCGCGTTGCACGGAGTCATCGTACTCGGCAACGGCAAGAAGATCGAGATCGCGATCGGCGAAAAAGAGGACGATCCCGTCTTTTACATCACCGATCTTTTGCCGCACCTCTCTCAGGAACTCAACAAGAGTACGATAGGCGAGGGATTCAGCGCGGAAAACCTCAACATCGTCGTCGGAGGCGTCCCTTCGGGCGAAGATGAAAAGAACGCCGTCAAAAAGGGCGTGCTGGAGTATCTCAACAGGCAATACGGCGTCACGGAAGAGGATTTTCTCAGCGCGGAGCTTGAAGTCGTCCCCGCGACAAAGGCGAGAGACGTCGGATTTGACAGGGCGTACATCGCGAGCTACGGCCACGACGACAGAGTTTGCGCCTATCCCGAGATCACCGCGACCATCGACGCCGACACGGACGAGACCGTCCTCACCATCCTCGCGGACAAAGAGGAGATCGGCAGCGTGGGCAACACGGGTATGCAGTGCGTGTTGATTAAGGATATTCTGGACGAGATCGCAAAGAGCTACGGCGTCAATCCCGCCGTACTCAGGCAGAAATCGATGTGCCTCAGCGCCGACGTCACCGCGGGCTTCGACCCCGCGTATGCCTCCGCTTTTGAGGAGATGAACGCAAGCCTCATCCATCACGGCGTCGCGATGAGCAAATTCACGGGTCGCGCGGGCAAGAGCGGCTCCAACGACGCGTCCGCGGAGTATGTCGGCTATCTGCGTAAAGCGTTCGCGGAAGAGGGCGTCGTCTGGCAGACGGGCGAGCTTGGCAGAGTGGACCTCGGCGGCGGCGGGACGGTCGCGCTGTTCATCGCAAACAACAACATCGACACCGTGGATCTCGGCGTGCCGGTGCTTTCGATGCACTCGCCCAACGAGCTTGTTTCCAAGGCGGACGTGTACAGCGCATACAAGGCGTTCAAAGCGTTTGTGAAATGACGTTATGCACAATCTCGGCGGACGGCGAAAGCCGTCCGTCTTTTTTATGCGTCGAAGCCGATTTTTGCAAAATCGCGAGTTTATCTTGCCTTTTGCAAGATATAAAACCGCATTTTCGACAATATTCGACAAAAATATTTTCCTCGAAGTCGCTATTTTGCGGTATGATAGTCGAGCGGACTTTGGCATAAGATCCTATCCGAACAAAGCAAGAAAGCTTCCGCGCAAAAGAAAATGCGCGAGATGTTTTGGGGTAGGGGACGTGAGCGCCGCCGTCGCATTGAGCGCATTCGCTTGACAATGCGCCGCCGCGGTGCTAATATTTTTGTATCATTCGGTTCGCACGCGTATGCGCATAGCTGGCGTGCAGGGAGCGGATTTGGACGGTTTGACTTTGTTTGTCAGAATGCTCGACGCCTTTGTGCTTTTCGTGCAGGGCGCGGGAGCCGCGGCGATGGCGCTTGCGGCGGCGTTTTTGATGAAACTGTTGCCGGGGCGCATCAGAAAAGCGGTGACGGCTCTTATCGCCGTCGTGGCGGCGGTGGCTTTGCTCAGCGGAAGTTGGCTGAGTATGTTTATGGTCACCGCGATCAAATTCGGCATATGGGCGGTCGCGGCGATCGTCGCGTTTGAAGTCGTGCTTTTCGCCGTCAAGGCAAAGAGGTCGACATCGCGCGTATATTGCGTCGCGCACGGCGAGGAGCGCGACCTTGCGGGCAATGTCGGCGGCACGGAAGTGTTTGCGAAATATCTTTCCTCGTGTCTGAGGAAAACCCAAGTGTTTTTGAATTGATGTCGATGTTTTTTCGGGCGCACCGTCGGTGCGTCGGTTTGCGATATTCTAAAAAAAGGAGATCATTTTTATGCTGAAAGTCGAAAATTTGAAAAAGATATATCCAAAGAGCGACAGAGTTGCGGTCGACAACATTTCCTTCGAACTCCGCCCGGGAGAGATATTCGGTTTTTTGGGGCAGAACGGCGCGGGCAAAAGCACCACGATCAAGTGCCTCACGGGGATATTGCCCTTTGACAGCGGCAAGATCGAGATCTGCGGCTATGACATCGTTGCCGATCCCATCAACGCGAAGATGAATATGGGCTACGTCCCCGACAACCATTCGGTGTATGAAAAGCTCACGGGCAGAGAGTACGTCAACTTTGCCGCCGACCTCTACAAAGTGCCGACCGACATCAGAAAGGAGCGTATGGCAAGATATGCCAAACTGTTCCGTCTCGAGGCGGCGATGGACAGGCAGATCAAAAGCTATTCTCACGGTATGAAGCAGAAAATTTGCATCATCGCCGCGCTCATTCACGAGCCCAAACTCTGGGTGCTTGACGAGCCTATGATGGGATTGGACCCCCAATCCACCGCGGAGATCATCGCGCATATGAGAGAGCATTGCGCGAAGGGCAACACGGTGTTCTTCTCCAGTCACAACCTCGATCTTGTCAAAAAGCTGTGCCACAGGGTGGCGATCGTCAACGACGGACATCTTGTCGACCTCTTCGATCTTGCGGGCAACGAGGCGAACAAAGCCAATCTCGAGGAGAAGTTCTTCCGCATCACGGGGACGTACGAGAAGAGGCTGTTTGAGGACTATGCGGCGCAGGAGAGCGCGGATATGCGTCCCGAGTTGCCCGTGGACGAACCTGCCTCTGCAAAGACGGAGCAGTCGCCCGAGATCGGCGGCTCGCCCGAGGAGGAGTGAGCGTATGAAGAGCGATATTTCTCTTACGAGAGTCAAAACTCTCTTCAAGCTCGATCTGAAGTCCCGTTTCGGAACGACGCACAAGCGGGGCGTGAAATACAGGATCTCGCAGGCGCTCAACGCGTTGTTTTTCCTCGCGATATACGCCGTGCTTATCCTCGGAATGTACTACCTCACAAAGATATTTGTCGAGCGTTCCGATCTCAAGTTGGAGTTTTTGGTGATCATTTCAATCGCGACGATGGCGCTTGCCGCGATAGTCGCGACGGGCAACATCATCAAAAACCTCTATCAGAACGGCGACAACGAGATGTTGTTGCGCTTCCCCGTGAGCGGCAACGAGATTTTGCTTGCAAAATCCATATATTGTTTTTTGCACAATCTCGCCGTTTGTTTGCTGCTTATGCTTCCGTTTTACGTCACTTTCGGCGTAGTTACGGACGCGCCCGTCGGGGACTATTTCGCATATTTGGGCGTGATCTTGCTGAGTTCGATCGCCACATTTGCCGTAGGGAACATTCTCGCGGTCCCGGCGATGAAGCTCATCAACGTTTTCAAAAACAAATTTGTGGTGGTGCTTATCATCACGATATTGGTGGTTTGCGGCGCGTTTGTGCTGTATCTGCTCTCGCTCAGCCGCATTCTCGAATATCTCAGGGATTCCAGACAGGACATCTTCTCGCCCGAAATGATAGAAAAATATCGCGCGTTCGCAAAAGGCGCGTACCCTTTCAGATGGTATGCGGAGCTTTTGAACGGCAGGCGCCTCGGCAGTTTGAACGCGGGCGGGCTTGCTTTGAGGTTTTTGTACATCTTTCTTATGACGGCGGCGCTGTCCGTGGGGGCGTATTTCATCACGTCGCGGGCGTACTACCGCACGATTTTGTACGGCATCGAAAGCAACAAAGCGACGGTGGGGCGCAGATCCAAGGACAAAAAGATGTCCGTTATGCGCGCGCTTGTCACAAAGGAATTCTATCTGATCCTGCGCAGTTTCAACTACTCTTTTGAGTATCTCGCGATGGCGTGCGCGGCGCCGATAATGGTGTTCTTCTGCAACAGGCTTGCGGCGACGATGGGCACGGACTCGGTGGGCGGCGCGATAATGCCGGGCATCACGATCCTTGTCATCATCATATTCATCA
>CANQZE010000032.1 GCA_947628255.1 uncultured Clostridia bacterium
AGACTGTGAGCGAATGCAGGTAGCGGTATGAGCAAAGCGAAATACCGCATTCCCATAAACGAGGAAGCGAATAGGCATATCCGCAATGGCACTTGAGACAATTTGCGGATATAAAAACAGAAGATGTATGCGTAGCATACGCGAAAAAAAGCAGCCTCACAAAGAGACTGTGAGCGAATGCAGGTAGCGGTATGAGCAAAGCGAAATACCGCATTCCCATAAACGAGGAAGCGAATAGGCAAATGGACAAGTACGCGGGAGGCGGTTATTTCATATAATTTTGCTATGAATGCGGATTTGTTGAAAACGGCGGAGGCTATTGAGCGAGCGGCGTGCGGGGGCAGGGATAAGCCGCTTGAGGAAAACGTGCTTGCGGTGACGCTTGCGGACGCGCTTGCAAAGGGCAAAGACAGGAGCCAATTGGAGTGCGTGTGCAGATTTTTGCAGCTTGTGCAGACGGCGCTGAGATCGTATTTGTGACGGCTCCATATTGACAAGCGGTTGGAAATATGAGATAATTTGCTCATCAAAATCAATGGACCGCATTGCCATATGAAAATTTTTCCTAAATGACAAAAACGTCAGTTTATGTGTGCAAAATGCGGTGATAAAGAGGTGAATATGGAAATTATTGACGCTATCAAGGAACGTCACAGCGTGAGGCAATATCTTGACAAGGAGATCGACGGAGAGGTCGCGGAACAGTTGCGCGATTTTATCTTTGCTTGCAACGAGGAGAGCGGAGCTCATTTTCAGCTCATTTTGCAAGAGCCAAAGGCGATGAACTGCATGCTCGCTAAGTACGGGAGTTTCAAAAATGCGAGCAATTACATCGCTCTCGTCGCGCCCAAGGATGGGTTTGAAGAAAAAGTGGGGTATTTCGGAGAGAAATGCGTGTTGAAGGCAAAACAGTTGGGACTTGAAAGCTGTTGGGTCGCGGGGAGCTACAAAAAGATCCCGGAGGCGATGGCTATCGACAAGGGCGAAAAGATCCATATGATCATCACAGTCGGTTACGGCGCCGTACCCGGCAGGCCGCACAAATCGAAAAGATTTGAATCCGTGAGCAATTTGAGCGACGACAGCCCCGAATGGTTCAAGAGAGGAGTCGAGGCGGCGCTGCTTGCTCCGACCGCGATAAATCAACAAAAATTCTATTTTGAGCAAAAAGGCGACAAGGTGAAGGCGACGGCGGGATTCGGTCCGTATTCCAAGACGGATCTCGGCATCGTCAAGTTGCATTTCGAGATCGGCGCGGGCAAGGAAAATTTTTCCTTCGAATAGACTCAAATCACGCTTGAAAAGCACAAAAACGGCAGTAAAAAGAGGGTATAACGCTCAAATATACGGCTTTTGCGGCATATTCTAAAAAAGATATTGCATTATGCCGATCTCTTTGATATAATGTTAGAGTATAATAATACAGGTTGCGAAATTTGTATTAAAAGTTGATTTGGGAACGGGGGAAATATATGAATTCCACTACATACGCCAAGAGGACTCAATACAAGCCGATAGACATTTTTTTCCGCGGCGTTGTCGATATGAAGTCCAAGACGAAGAAGGTGGTCTTTGTTGACGCGTTTCAGGTGCTCAACGACCGCTATCTCGGACGAATGAGCGTTGTCAACTATTTTGTCATTGCCGAAAATTCCGTGCGTATCAACGAGTTGAATATCATCGCTCTCGAAGAGCTGAAAAATTATGACCTCGTTATGAGGCAAAGTTTCCTCATTCCCGACAATCTCACCTACAGCGTTCCCGTCTCCACGCGTTTTCTCGAGGACGAGAAAGATTTTGCGGTTTTGGTTGACACCTTGAAGGACAACAAATACAAAAAGAACAATCTCATCCTGTCGTTTTTCGGAAATTCTTTGGTGAGGACGGACGGTGACGCCCGCAAGAGATACAATTATTTGCGCCGAATGGGTTTCAAAACGGCGATCGCGGGCTTCAATGAGGATTACAATTCGTTGGACGTTTTTTCCGAACTTTCGTTTGATTATTTGCGTTGCGAGGCGCAATATTTCGACACCAATCCCAAGAAGAAAGCGGTGTTGCAGATGTTGCTCAAGTTTTGCAGTGCAAACGGCATAGACCTCGTGATGGAAGGCGTGGATTCTCCCGCGCAATATGCGCGTTTCAAGCGCGAGGGAGTCAAGCTCGCCACGGGCAGAGCGCTGTCAAAGCTGTCGCGTTGGGTCACCAACGAGTTTTTGCACACGCAGGAGCCTAAGGGCGAAAAGAAGGACGCATATCTGAAAAAACTGCAAAAGGATATAGAGGCGAAGGACAAGGAAGTCCTCAAAGAGCTTGAGGCGCTCAGGCAAGAGTCAATCGAGAGGCAAAAAGAGGAGGATGGCGAAGGCATTATGCCCGCATCTCCGCGCCCCGAGCTTGCAAAATCGCCGTATCAGATCCGCCTCGAGCAACAGAGACAGCACGCGCGCAAGATAGTGCTTGACAATATCGAGGAACAGGAAAAAGAGGAAATCGAGTCGCCCGAAAATCAGCACAACTATGTCTTTAAGCAGGAATACGAAAACGACGTCCAAAGCGCTCTCGCGCTGTCTTATGCATACGAAAACAAGGCGGAGGCCGCTCCGAAGAAGGGGAAACAGCTCTCCTTCCATAAGGACGAACAGGGCAACGATGTCGCCGACAGAGAGCAGACGGGCGTCGAGGCGCCATACCGTCCCGAGGACGAAAACGGCAACGCTTCCGTCAAGAAGAAGAGGAAGAAGGGCATACGCGCGGATTATGACAAGGAGTCGAAGTTGCTCAACGAATATAAGTCGAGCAATCTTTTCGATGACATCGGAATGGGCGCGGGGATGCAGGGCTTCGGAGTGACTTTGCACGTCACCGCCGACGAGGAGGAACCCGAACTTGTGGGACACTACAACAAGTTGGGACAGTGGGTCGACGAGGAAGGCAATGTCTATAACGGCTATTTCGATTCGGAAGGCAATTGGGTGGAATACGAGCAGTTCGACGCGGGTCGCGAGGGACATTACAACGAAAACGCTCAGTGGGTCGACGCCGACGGCACCGTGTATGACGGCTACTTTGACGAAGAGGGCAGATGGATAGACTACAGCTATTCCGATCCCAACGGCGAGATCGTTGACAACGGATACTTTGACAACAAGATCGGCAAGTGGGTCCCATTCGGCTATTTCGACGAGAAAGGCAACTATCACAAATTTTGATTGATCCGCACGTTTCATCGACGTGCGATACGTAGCAAAAAAAATCAATTGTAAGGTAAGATTATGAGTGACGAGTTCGAAAATGACAATCTGAATTACGACGGTCAGGAAGAAGGACAAGATTACCCGTATGAGTCCGATCAAGGGTCCTACGACGATTCGCAGGACTATTCGGACGAGCCTCAGCAGGACTATGACGACGGTCAGGATTATGCCGACGACGGACAGGACTACTCGGACGACGGCTATGACAACTCCTCAAACAGAGGCGCTTCACGCGAAGCCGCCAAAATGAAAAAGGAGTGGGCAAATTCCATCGTCACAAACAAGAGAGTCAAGCGCGAGGAGATGCGTCGCAAACTCAAAAGGGCGATGTTGTTTATGCTTGTCTTTGCGCTTATCGTCACTTCCGTCGTGTACATTATGTTGCTCTTCATACAGGAGAACAACGTGCGCATTACGGCGAGTTCGCAAAACGGCGACAGCTCCATATCGCTCTCCTTCGACAACAACTATTGGACGCCGTACCTCAACGCTCAAGGACCGACCGAGATATGGAACGTGAGCTACAGCCCCGTTTACAAAACCGAAAGGATAGACACCGTGGACGAAGTGTACGCGTTGCTCAGCGCGGATTCCGTTCCCGTCGGCACCAACAACGGCGAAAATTTCATCAGATTTACGTTTATGTTGCGCAACAACGGCAGATCCGACGTACACATCGACTATAAGATGAATCTCGAATACGGCGAGGACGGCGGCTTGCAGGACGCTGTGCGTGTGATGTGGGGCGAAAGCATCAAGAATTACTCGACGACGGGCGATGATCCCGACGCGAGCGTCGGACAGACTCGCACGACTGTCACTGTCTACGCGTCGCGCAGCACCAATCAACGCCTCGCGAACACGGCTATAAACTCCGGAAGCGACGGCGCAAACGGATATACGGAATATATCGCGTATCCATCGGGTTCCGATCAGCCCGATTACGATTGGAAGGAAGATTTCTACGATAAGCTCAACACATCCGACGGAATTTCGAGAAACGACGCCGAAGCGTACGGCTATCTCAAAGCGACCACTCCGTTTGCGGACAAGAACGCCGTCTTTGAGAATACCACGGATCTTGCGCAGGGCGACATAATGTATTGCTATGTGTGCATTTGGCTCGAGGGCAGCGATTATGACTGCGTCGACAGAGTCATCGGAGACTTTGTCACTTTGGGCATAGACTTTGTCGCTTATTCTTGATCCCGATAATTTGTGATTTGCTTGCGATCTATCGAATCAGACGACCGACCCGACGGAGATGACCGTCAAAGGGACGGTCGTTTCATTTGCGGAGGCGTAAGATGCGGGATTTTGGAAATACATATTGTATTTTTATAATATATCTATATTTTATATATCGAAATCATTTGACAAATCTAATCAAAAAGTTTATAACAATAGCAATGCTTTGGGGCGTATGGCCTACAAACCGTCCGCTCTCGGGCGGTTTTTTTCGGAGGTACACAGTGGCGCGAGATCTTCAGCAGACAAAAAACCGCATAAACGGCGTGAAAGCGCCTCTGTCTCCCGTTTTTGAGGATAAATATTTGAAGTTGCCCGGACTCATCGATGTACACGTACATTTGAGAGAGCCGGGTTTTTCTTATAAGGAGACGATTTTGAGCGGCACGATGGCGGCGGCGGCGGGCGGATACGCCGCGGTGTGCTGTATGCCGAATCTCTCTCCCGTCCCGGACAGCTTGGAAAATTTGAAACCGCTTGAAGATATCATATCGCGCGACGCGAGAGTCAAGGTGTATCCATACGCTTCGATAACGTTGGGAGAGAGGGGAGAGACGCTCACCGATTTTCACGCGCTCAAAAAGAGAGTGGTCGCATTTTCGGACGACGGCAGAGGCGTGCAAAGCGAGGACGCTATGCGCCGCGCTATGCAGCTTGCCGCGCGAGAGGACGTCATCATCGCCGCTCATTGCGAGGACGACAAGTTGAGGGCTGGCGGATATATCAATGCAGGCAAGTACGCCGCGGGACACTCGCACAAGGGCATATCGAGCGAGAGCGAGTGGCGCCAGATCGAGCGAGATCTCAAGCTCGCCGCCGAGACGGGAGCCAAATATCACGTCTGCCACATCTCGACAAAGGAGAGCGTGCGTCTCATACGCGATGCGAAGGCGAGGGGCGTGGACGTCACTTGCGAGACGGCGCCGCACTATCTCGTCCTTGACGAAAATGATATGAGAGAGGACGGCAGGTTCAAGATGAATCCGCCGCTACGAGCCCAAGAGGACAGGCTCGCGCTCCTCGAAGGCGTGAAGGACGGCACGATCGACATCATCGCGACGGATCACGCGCCGCACTCCGTCGAGGAAAAGGCAAAGGGGCTTGAAAACAGCGCGATGGGCGTCGTCGGGTTGGAATGCGCCTTCCCGATTTTGTACACCGAACTTGTCAAAAAGGGGGTCATCTCGCTGGACAGGCTTTTGGAAATGATGTGTTACGCTCCGTCGAGGCGCTTTGGGATCCCCGTCGAAGGGACAGGCTATTGGGATATCGAAACGGAATATGAGATAGATCCCGCAAAATTTCTTTCGAAGGGCAGGTCCACGCCTTTCGAGGGCAGAAAAGTTGTGGGAAAATGCGTTAAATTGGAACTTGGAGGCAAAACCGTATGGGATTTGACAGAAAGATAATAATGGACGACGGCACCGAGTATTACGGCTCGGCGTTCGGCAGGAAGGACGGGACTTATGTGTTCGAGATCGTGTTCAACACCTCCGTCGTGGGATATCAGGAGATAGTTTCCGATCCGTCATATACGGATCAAGCGGTTGTGATGACATATCCCGTGATAGGCAATTACGGCATCGCAAAGGAAGATTTCGAGACAAAGCGCCCGACGATAGGCGCGCTTGTGGTCAGAGATTACAACGATATGCCGTCCAATTTCCGCAGCGTTCAAAGTTTGAGCGAGTTGCTCGACGAGTATGGCATCCCCGGGATCTCGGGCGTGGACACAAGGATGCTCACTCGTTCCATCAGGGACTTCGGCTCGCGCAGAGTGTGCCTATGTCCCGCGGATATGCCCGTCGCGGAAGGGCTGTTGCTCATAGCGTCCTCTCCCGTGCCTCACGACGCGGTGTCGAGAGTGAGTTGCAAAAAACGCAATTATAGCCGCGCTCCTCACGCGAAATACAGCGTCGTTGCGCTGGATTGCGGGATGAAACAGAACATTGTGCGCTGTCTCAACGCGCGCGGATGCGACGTGACAATCGTGCCATACAACACGCCGTACGACGAGATCGTCAAGCTGGATCCCGACGGCGTCTTTCTCTCAAACGGTCCCGGCGATCCCGAGGACAATGCGGAGACGATCAAGACCGTCGCAAAGCTGTACGGCAAATATCCGATGTTCGGAATATGTCTCGGACATCAGCTCATCGCGCTTGCGAGGGGCGGCAAAACCTACAAGCTCAAATTCGGGCATCGCGGAGGAAATCATCCCGTCAAGAGGCTTGAAACGGGCAAGATCGAGATGACTTCTCAAAACCACTCCTATGCGGTGCTTCCCGAGAGCCTCGAAGGCACGGGACTGAAGATATCGCACATAAATCTGCTTGACAACACGGTCGAGGGGATGCAGGATCTCAAGCACAAGGTTTTCAGCGTGCAATATCATCCCGAGAGCGCGCCGGGTCCGCAGGATTCGAGCTATCTGTTTGACATTTTCATAAAAATGATGGAGGACAACAAGCATGCCTAAGAGAACTGACTTGAAAAAGATTTTGGTCATCGGCTCCGGACCCATCGTCATCGGACAGGCGGCGGAATTTGACTACGCAGGTACGCAGGCATGCCTCGCGCTGAAGGAAGAGGGCTATGAAGTTGTGCTTGCAAACTCCAATCCCGCGACGATAATGACGGACACAGCCATTGCTGACAAGGTGTATATGGAGCCGCTCACGCTCGAGTATCTCGCAAAGATCTTGCGCTTTGAGCGCCCCGACGCCATCGTTCCCGGCATAGGCGGTCAGACGGGACTCAACCTCGCCGTCCAGCTTGCCAAAAAGGGCGTGCTCGACGAGTGCTCCGTGGAACTGCTCGGCACAAGTCCGCAGTCCATAGAAATGGCGGAGGACAGGGAGAAGTTCAAGGAGCTTTGCCTGTCTTTGAACGAACCCGTGTTGCCGTCCGTCATCGCTTTCAGTATGGAGGAGGGCGTCAAGGCGGCGGAGGAGATTGGCTATCCCGTCGTGCTTCGTCCCGCGTTCACATTGGGAGGCACCGGCGGCGGTTTCGCGGACAACGAGGAGGAGTTCAGAGAGATAATGAAAAACGCTCTTATGCTCTCGCCCGTGCATCAAGTTCTCGTTGAGAAATCCATAAAAGGCTACAAGGAAATAGAGTACGAAGTGATGCGCGACGCAAACGACACGGCGATCACCGTTTGCAATATGGAAAACATCGACCCCGTGGGCGTGCATACGGGCGATTCGATGGTCGTTGCGCCGAGTCAGACTCTTACCAACAAGGAATATCATATGTTGCGCGATTCCGCGCTCAAGATAATCCGCGCGCTCAAGATCGAGGGCGGATGCAACGTGCAATTCGCGCTGGATCCGCAATCGTTCGACTATTTCCTCATCGAGGTCAATCCCCGCGTATCTCGTTCCTCCGCGCTCGCGTCAAAGGCGAGCGGCTATCCCATCGCACGCGTTTCCGCAAAGATCGCCGTGGGTATGACGCTCGACGAGATACAACTTGCCAACACTCCCGCTTGTTTCGAGCCTACGCTCGACTATGTGGTGACAAAGATAGCGCGCTTCCCGTTCGACAAGTTCAACACGGTCTCAAACAAACTCTCCACGCAGATGAAGGCGACGGGCGAGGTTATGAGCGTCGGCAGGACGATAGAGGAGAGCCTTTTGAAGGCGGTGCGCTCGCTTGAGGTCGGCGTGAGCCACATATATCTTGCCAAGTTCGACGGCTACTCCACGGCGGAGCTTAAAGAGTATGTCAAAGAGGGCAGAGACGACAGGCTTTACGCGCTTGCGGAGTTGTTGCGCCGCGGCGTGAGTACGGCGGAGCTTGTGCGCATAACGCGCATAGACGCGCTGTTCATAGAAAAATTCAAAAATATCACAGATCTCGAAAAGGTCGTCGCGGACAATCCGTTTGACGTCGAGATCCTGTATCGCGCAAAACGTATGGGATTTTCGGATTCCTTCATTGCAAAACTCTGGCGCGTGGAAGAAGAGACCGTGTACGAGCTGAGGCTGGACAAACACATATTGCCCGTCTACAAGATGATCGACACTTGCGCGAGCGAGTTCAAGAGCTATGTCCCGTATTTTTACAGCACATACGAGCGCGAAAACGAGTCCGTAGTGTCGGATAGGCGCAAGATAGTCGTGCTGGGTTCGGGTCCCATCCGCATAGGGCAGGGCGTGGAGTTTGACTATTCCACCGTTCACGCCGTCAAGACGATCAAGGAGAGCGGCTTCGAAGCGATCGTCATCAACAACAATCCCGAGACCGTCTCCACCGACTACACCTGCTCGGACAAGCTGTACTTCGAGCCGTTGACTGTCGAGGACGTGATGAACATCCTGCTCCTCGAAAAACCCGAAGGCGTCATCGCCTCTCTCGGAGGGCAGACGGCGATCAATCTTGCGGCGGGACTCTCCGCACGCGGAGTCAGGATCATAGGCACCGATCAGGACGCTATCGAACGCGCCGAAAACAGAGACGCCTTCGAAAAAGTTATGGAGAGTCTCGGCATTCCTCAGCCGCGCGGTATGGCGGTCACAAATGTGGAGGACGGCGTGAGAGTCGCCGCCGAGATAGGATATCCCGTGCTTGTGCGTCCGAGTTATGTGTTGGGCGGCAGGGCGATGCAGATTGTCGGAAGCGAGAAGGCGCTGAGGATATATCTCGCGACCGCCGTCAAAATAGACGAAAAACAACCTGTGCTTGTGGACAAGTACATCACGGGCAGGGCGCTTGAAGTGGACGCCGTCTGCGACGGAAAGGACGTATTTTGCCCCGGCATTATGGAACTCGTCGAGAGGACGGGCATACATTCGGGAGATTCCATCTCAGTCTATCCCACGATAAGCGTCTCGCAAAACGTCAAAGACACGATCTTGAAATATACGAAACAACTCGGCTTGGGCATAGGCATCGTCGGGCTTTACAACATTCAGTTCATCGTGGACAAAAGCGAAAAGGTGTACGTCATCGAGGTCAATCCACGCTCCTCGCGCACCGTTCCCTTCCTCTCGAAATCTACGGGCTGGAGCCTCGCGGATATCGGCACAAAGGTCATTCTCGGCAAGTCGCTCAAAGATCAGGGCATAGACGTACTATATCCCGAGGAGAAGAAAAAACATTATGTCAAAGTGCCTGCGTTCTCGTTTTCGAAGATCGCGGGGCTGGACGCATACCTCTCTCCCGAGATGAAATCCACGGGCGAGGCGATAGGATATGACAAGAGCCTGACCAGGGCGCTCTACAAGGCGTTGCAGGCGAGCGGGATGAACGTCGTCAACTACGGCACCATCCTTGTCACCGTCGCCGACAAGGACAAAGAGGAAGCTCTGCCTCTCATCCGCCGCTTCTATAAGCTCGGATTCAACATCGAGGCGACCGAGGGTACGGCGAAGTTTTTGAAGGATCACGGCATCCGCACTCGCCTTAAGAAGAAGATCAGCGATGGGTCGAGCGACATCCTCGATTCGATCAGAAAGGGCTATGTCAACTATGTCATAAGCACGCGCGATATAGACTCCGTCTCTCAGGAGTCGGACGGCTATCTCATCCGCCGTTGCGCCGTCGAAAACAACGTGACGATGTTCACCTCTCTCGACACCGTTCGGGTGTTGCTCGACGTGCTTGAGGAGATCACGATCACGATATCCACAATTGACGCTTGATATGAGAAGGACGATAGATTTTCAAATCAAACAAAACGCGCCGCTCACGGCGAACGTATACGAGATGAAGCTCGCGGGAGATACGCGCTATATCTCGGCGCCGGGGCAGTTTGTGAACGTAGCGCTGGACGGGCTGTTTTTGCGCCGTCCCATCTCGGTGTGCGACGTAGAGGACGGTGCGCTCACGCTTGTGTACAAAGTCGTGGGAAAGGGGACGGACGCGATGTCCAAGCTCGCGATCGGAGATAGATTGAACATCCTCACGGGACTTGGCAACGGCTATGACCTGTCGATTTCAGGGGACAGTCCGTTGCTCATAGGCGGCGGCGTCGGAGTCCCGCCTCTCTATCTGCTCGCAAAAATGCTCATCGAGCAGGGCAAAAAGGTGGATGTCATTTTGGGATTCAATACGGCAGCAGAAGCGTTTTACGAGAAGGAGTTTTCGGCTCTCGGCGCAAACGTAACCGTGACCACCGTGGACGGAAGCCTCGGGATCAAGGGGTTTGTGACCGACGCGGCGAAGGGGAGTCATTCGCACTATTATGCGTGCGGTCCGCTTCCTATGCTCAAGGCTGTAGCAAAGCTCGATATGAGCGGATCCGTCTCACTCGAAGAGAGGATGGGCTGCGGATTCGGCGCGTGTATGGGTTGCAGCATACAGACAAAATTCGGCGTGAAACGGGTCTGCAAAGAGGGTCCCGTGTTTGACGCGGCGGAGGTGATATGGTGAGCGAAAATGTGCGCGAAATCGCAAAAAAGGCAGTTAAAACGTCAAATATGTCCACTCAAGTGTCACTTTCGGGGATAACTTTGGACAATCCCGTCATTCCCGCGTCAGGCACATTCGGATTCGGTTATGAGTTTGCGGACTTTTACGATATCAACGTTTTGGGGTCCATCGCGCTCAAAGGCACCACTCGCGAAGCGAGATACGGGAATCCTCTGCCGCGCATTGCCGAGTGCTACGGAGGGCTGATCAACAGCGTAGGTTTGCAAAATCCCGGAGTTGAAAAAGTCATAAGCGAGGAGTTGCCCAAGCTCAAAAAATGCTTCCGTAAACCCGCCATCGCAAACATTTCCGGCTTTTGCGTGGAGGATTACGCTTATGCCGCCGAGAGGTTGGACAAAGAGGAACAGATCGGATTGCTGGAGATCAACATAAGCTGTCCGAACGTACACGGCGGAGGGATGAGTTTCGGCACAGATCCGGGATGCGCCTACGAGATCGCCAAGGCGGTGAAAGCGGTGACGACAAAACCCGTATATATGAAGCTCACGCCCAACGTGACCTCTGTCGTCAGCATCGCCGAGTCGTGCGCGAAGGGCGGCGCTGACGGCATAAGCCTCATCAACACGCTGCTCGGGATGCGCGTCGATCTCAAGACCAAAAGACCCGTCGTCGCCAACAAGGCGGGCGGATTTTCGGGCCGCGCGATCAAACCCGTCGCGGTCAGAATGGTGTATGAGGTGTACGAAGCTGTGGGGCTTCCAATCATCGGAATGGGCGGCATAGCGAGCGCGGAGGACGTCATCGAGTTTATGCTTGCGGGAGCGACCGCCGTGGAAGTCGGCGCGCAGAACCTTGTTGATCCTTATGCCTGCAAAGACATCATTGAGAAATTGCCCGCGGTTATGAAAAAATACGGGATAGAAAATTTGAGAGATATCATAGGAGGTGCGCACGTATGAAAGACGTCATCGTCGCGTTGGATTTTGAAAACAAATCGAAGGCTCTGGCATTTCTCGACCTGTTCAAGGTTGAAAAGCCGTTCGTGAAGATCGGGATGGAATTGTTCTATTCGGAAGGTCCCGCCATCGTGCGCGAAATAAAGGCGCGCGGACACAAGATCTTCCTCGATCTCAAGTTGCACGACATTCCAAACACTGTGGGAAGCGCGATGAGCGTCCTCAAAGGGTTGGATGTGGATATGACAAACCTGCACGCGGGCGGCGGCAGCGAGATGATGAAGGCGGCGGTCGCGGGGCTGACAAGAGAGGACGGCACTCGGCCGTTGCTCATTGCGGTCACGCAACTCACAAGCACAAGCGAGGAGTTGATGAAGAGGGATCTGCTCATAGAAAAACCGCTTGAAGAAGTCGTGATGCACTATGCGCGCACATCCAAGGCGAGCGGGCTTGACGGCGTCGTATGTTCTCCTCTCGAGGCGGGCAA